>JBKJSV010000088.1:0-14294 GCA_046595755.1 Candidatus Doudnaibacteriota bacterium
CCCATTGCCCCACCCCAGCCAATCTGAGCACCATTCTTCCCCCTCATTGGGCAAGAAACAGGTGTCACTTCGATATCTAAACCAAGCTCCGTTGTAATTTCAACGAACGGTTTTTGATCGCGTGTTGGCTTCATAATAACCTTCCAACTTTTTTCCGGTGGGTCATTTACACGATTACATGTACCAACATTTTTACCGAGGTTTGATTCTTGCGTTAAAATCGCCAGAAGAAAAGCTGCTCTAACACCGGTCTGCTTAGAAACAGACACGGCGATATCCATAGCTTCTCCAAAGGTGACCTGACGTCCTACCCCGATAACCTCATAAATCTGATTTCGGATTTCCGCCGCTCTCTTTTTAGTAATTGTTAGCATTTGGGCATACTGATCTTCTCTCCCTTTGGTGTCCGCCAACAGACTGCTTTGCGTGCCCAACTTAGAATTTAGATCACTCGACTGCAAGGCTTTAACAGAAAGGAGATTCTCGGCATCTTCTTGTTGAGATTCTAAATTAAGACCCTGTTTCTCTAATTCAGCTTTAGTTTTTTTTACATCCTCTAAATAAGCAGAGAGGTTTTGCGAAAGTTTTTGAGTATTATCGATTTCTGTAAAAAACCCGGCTAGACCGTCCTCTCCTGCCAAAGCAGTAGTTAGGTTTTTAGAATCATTTTCGTAAAGCGCAAAAAGCGTAGCTGAAATCTGTGACTTAAGTTTCAAGCTCTTTTGTTCAGCTTCAATAATGGAATTTTGCGTAGCTGAAATCTGTGACTCCAAATTATCAACTAAAATATTAGTTTGGCGAATTTGCAATAGCAACTTAGCTTGCTCTGCTCTAAGTTGCTTTATTTTATTAGCAAGAGTGTTTTTTTCCGATCTGGCACCCTTGAGTTGTTGCTCATAATCAGCGATCTGTCTTTCAAGATCTTTTAACTCAACTTCCAATATGGCCTTAGACTGGGCAGAAACTTTCGGATCAGTGGAAGAGCTCACCGGCGCAACCTCGGCAAGAGTGCTATCAAAAAAGAAAAGATTAGTTAGCATGGTAAATGCAAAAAAAGAAGCCAATATTTTTTGATTTGTACCTCTTAGAATTTGATACTTTTTCATTAAAATCATTATAGCAGAGAAGGACTTAGAAAATAGTGTCGTTATCCCCACGTTAATTGCTTGACTTTGCGAGTAGATAATTTAGTATTTCATTATAACTACCGTAAATAAAGGGATATTCCTGCATGTTAGAGAAAAGCGATCAAATAAATTCTACCGATAATCTGGATACGAGGCCCGATAACTCTCTTTGGCAATTAGCACTAACCACCATAAAAGAACTTGAAATAGAAAACGGAATTCTCGCCTCCGGTAAAGGGGAGCTTTTTGGTTGTATTTTTGGTCGTGATTCTTTAATCACCGCCATTAAATTAATAAAAGCCTATCACCGCACTAAAGACCCTTACCTGCTGGCACTAGCAAAAAAAATATTGCTGAACATCGCTAAACTTCAAGGCACCGAGATAAATATAGAAAGCGGTGAAGAGCCTGGTAAAATTATTCACGAGTATCGGCCCGATAACCATGAGCACCTGAGTAAACATTTGGTACAACCCTGGTACGTCTACCCTGATAAAAGTATTAGAAACTATGACACAGTCGACGCGACACCTTTATTCTTAATCGCAGTCTACAGATACTACCAGTCAACCAAAGATTCGGAATTTATAAACACTATTTCCGGAAGCATCGCTGGGGCATTATCATGGATCGAAGAATTTGGTGACAAAAATCAAGACGGTTTTATTGATTATAGTTTTGATGTTGAAAGAAAATTTGGAGGCTTGAAAGTACAAAGCTGGATGGATAGTACCGAATCTCTATTCCACGAAAATTCCGATCCGACCCAATACCCTATCGCCCCGGTTGAGGTGCAGGCTTACGCTTACCTAGCTCTAAAACTATGGTCAAGATTCTTTCAAACCGAAAATTTTGAACTTTCCCAAAAACTTGAATCCAGTGCAAATAAAATCAAAACTCAGTTTAATAAAAAATTCGTTCAGCAAAACGCGCAGGGCTTTTATCTGGCTGCTGCCATAGATGGCCATGGAGTTCCTGTTGAAGCAGTACGATCATCGATGGGCCACGTTCTTTGGGCCTGTCTAAGTTTGGAAGAAGACGGTGTACTTGATTGCGTTTTAGATAACGAACACATTTTGCCTTTAGTAAAAAGATTAACCGCCCCCGACCTCTTTGAACCCAAAGCAGGCATTCGAACCCTCAGCAACTTATCAAAGCAATACAGCCCGACTAGCTACCACAATGGCTCGATCTGGCCACACGACACCAGCATGATTGCGGAAGGTTTAGAATTATTTGGATATGTCGAAGAAGCTAGCGGAATCCGGAGCGCAATTCTTTCAGCAATCACGCATTTCCAAACACCTATTGAATTATTCTCTTACAACAAAGACTTGTATAACGGATACCTGGCGGATATCGATCAAGACGCTTGCAAAAAACAAGCTTGGTCAGCCGCAGCCATACTTTCTGAGGTAACCCGGGTTTCAACAGACAAAAACTTCGTTAAGCTTTAAGGCAATTTTAAGGCAAAATACTAGACCTATTGTCTAAAAAAGGGCGGATGTTTCCATCAACCCTTTTAGTTAATTGAGATAATTACTGAACTGCTAGGGTTTAATATACTTAAATCCTATGAAAATACTACAAATCGCCCCCCCATGGATTTCGACCCCGCCGCAAGGATACGGAGGCACTGAATTAGTAATTTACAACTTAACCGAATGCTTAGTCAGGGAAGGTAACCAAGTCACACTTTTTGCAACTAAAGATTCTAAAACTTCTGCTCAACTAGAGTATGTTTTTGAAACAGGACTTCAGGCGCAAGGAGTACCTTGGAATGGCGCCCTACCACCGTTACTACATTACCAGCAAGCTTTTAAATTATTCAAAGAGGGTGATTTTGATATCGCTCATGTTCACATGTCTTCTCAAACAGACTTGATGCTTCTTCCTTTCTTATCCGAAACGCAAAAACCATACGTACTGACCGTGCATGGCCACCTACCTTTTGACCGTTACACCAACTTTGACGAAACTTATTTCGAACACTACTCCCGCGAAGTCTCAGCAACAAGCATTAGCAGAACTATGGAAAAGTTTTTGCCAAAACAGTTTAAATCTGATGGCTATGTTTACAATGGCATGGCAGTAGAGAACATGACATTTAATGCGACACCCCAATCTTACTACGCTTGGATCGGTAGAATGGTCCCAGACAAAGGACTCCATCACGCAATAAACGTAGTTAAAAAAACCGGGGATAAATTAATTTTTGCCGGGTCCGTAGACAAGCACAACTCTGATAACGGATTAGATTATTTTAACAATCAAATAATGCCTCAAGTAGACGGCAAGCAAATTCAATACCTCGGGGAAGCAGATTTCGCCATGAAAAATAAGCTCTTTAGCAATGCCAAAGCGTTCCTTAACCCTATCGAGTGGATTGAACCCTTCGGAATGGTTATTGTCGAGTCGATGGCTTGCGGAACTCCTGTAATATCTTTTGCTAAAGGAGCAGCTACGGAATTAATAAAAGATGGGGAAACCGGCTACCTCGTTGCCAATGAAGAAGAAATGATAGAAGCAATGAAAACAGTTCACAACCTAGACCGTTTAGCTTGCAGAGAACACGTCCTCCAGAATTTTACAGCTGAAGCCTCAACGAATGGTTACTTAAAAATTTACCAAAGAAAAATTAAGGAGAAGTCTTTAGAATACAATCGAAATAAAATCCATATCACCAACGCAACAAAAAACCTATTCGGTGGTATTATCCAAAACCCTTCCCTACCAAGATTAAAATCTTTTTAGTCGAATAATCTTTTCTGTGCTTGGCGAGGTGGGCAATGACAAAGGCGACAGCGAGCTTCGTATATTTCAACGTCACCCACCTCAACTTGGGAAGCAGACTCTCCAAGTTTCTGAGTGTACATAGCTGGTTTTTTACAAACAAAACAAATTGCGGTTTCTTTCTGGACATGATCAGCGATGGTCATTAGTCTTGGCATTATCCCGAAAGGTCGCCCCCAGGCATCCATGTCTAAACCGGCAGCCACTACAGTTATATCTTGGTCAGAATTTTTTTTCAAAAATTCTTGCAAAAAATCGACCATCCAATTATCAAAAAATTGAGCTTCGTCAATTCCTAATACGGACGGCTCATAACGATGAATTAAACTTAAAGCCTCTGCGGCACTACCTACGGGATAAGCCGGAAAAGATCCGGCTTTTTTAAATTCATTAACTTTAATATCCGGCTTGCGACGCGATGCTATCTCATCACTCGTGCGTATATCAATTTGAGGCTTTATTACTAAAATCTTCTTACCGGCAATTTCTGCTCGATTCAAAATTTTAATCAACTCCTCAGTTTTCCCAGAAAACATCGGCCCGGTAATAACTTTCATGTATGACATGAACTCAGTATATCACAGCTGAATATCTACCCAGACCGGCTTGTGATCTGAGACCATTATGTCCCTTTCGACCCCAAAAGCTGTAACCTCTAACGATTTAGTGTAAATAGAATCCAAGCTAAACTTTATCAGTTTTTGATGCATTGTGTAGCCGATATCCGACAAGCGGCTGACAAACCCCTGGCTCTGTACGAAGGCGTTAAATTTACTTTTCTGTCGGGAATAGAAGATCGGCAAAACTCTTCCAGCCCAATAAATTGGAACTGTGTTAAAATCTCCACCCATAACGATTTTTTGTATGTGATGTGTATTCAATTTATCAATAATTCCAGCAGCTTGTTGAATTCTCTCTTGAACATTTATCCTCAAGTCCAAGTGAACATTACAAACTTGAATCAACTGATCATCTATTTCTAAAATCGCATTTAAAGCTATGCGCTTCCTAGAATTATACCTAAGATTAAACTCCTTCAAGGAAACAACGTCGTAATCCTTTATCGGAAACTTACTTAAAATTGCCAACCCATGCGTCCCTATTATCTCTGCTTTACTAATGACATCCCTTGCTGGGGCGTACAAACACAAATAGCCAAGCTCATCGGCAATGGCTTGAGCGCGCTCCTTTGCTTCTATGTGATGCGCCTCTATTTCTTGTAGTAGAATAATTTCAGCTTGTGAAATATTTTTATTGGCCCGGATCGCTCCCGCAATCTTTCCAGTATCTTTACCAGAGTAAACGTTGAAGGTTGCAATTCGGATTGTGCGTGCTGTTTTGTCCATAACTATATATTAGCAATTTAATCTTTTTTTTGAACTAGTGATACTGACAGTTCCCTTTTTAATATAACACCCTATACTTTAAGCATGAAAAAAATATTTTACATATTTATCTTGTTAATTGGCACGCTAGCACTGCCTCAATCATCAGAAGCGCACGCGGCAGTTTCTACTAAGAAGGTGCAGAAAAAAGTAATCAAAAAGGCCGCGCGCAAAAAAATAGTTCTCGCCTCTCAACAGTATCCTCAAGTAAAAGCTACGGTGCCCTTTTACATCCAGACAATCGGAGGGAGCTGGAGCGATCCTAAATTAGCCGACGGCTGTGAAGAGGCGGCGATACTCATGGCTACTGCCTGGGCAACCGATAGAACCTTTACCGCTCGAGAGGCCCATGATTACATTATATCCCTCTCCGACTACGAACTGGAAAAGTATGGGTTTTTTGAAGATACATCTGCTGCAGACACTATGGAACTAATGAGGGCACGCTTAGGTGTAAATGGATTACTTAGCTACGATATAAGCGTTGAAGAAATTAAAAAAGTTATTCTTTCAGGCAACATCGCGATTATCCCGGTCAACGGGGACAAGCTTAACAATCCAAATTACGCATCTCAAGGACCTGTTAGACACACCGTTGTGGTGACCGGCTACATCCCTGAAACCAACCAGTTTATTTTGAACGATCCTGGCACTCGTTCCGGTCAAAGTTTCGTAGTAAATTCTAGTACGCTGCAAAACTCTTTACAAGACTACCCTTCCGGGAAAAAACTTAAGGTTAAAGTTATCCGTCCTGCAATGATCGAAGTTTACAAACAAGCAGTCATTCAGCAATAATTATGCTAAACTTCATTAATGAAGCGGCAGCACAAGTTTAGATATTTAATATTAGCCTTACTGATCGTGGCAGCAACGATATTTTTTTCTGTCCCAAAAAAATCCACCAAGGAAACAATTGTTAAGAAAAGGCCTTCAACAAGTAACACCCAGAGTCCTGAAGTCGTAAATATAGACACAAATCCAAACATCATACTGCCATCTAAAGTCTTATTAGAAGTCCCCTTTACCACACAGTCTCCCTTTGCCCAATGGTCTGACCCACAACAAAATAACGCCTGCGAAGAAGCAAGTCTAGTTATGGCAGCGCATTGGCTAAGCAAGGAACCTCTTAGTAAAGAAAGTGCTGATTCAGAAATTAGGTCACTGATTAATTTCGAAATGGAGAACTATAACGAAGCCATAGATGCATCCGCTGCAGACACTAAAAAATTATTTCAAGAATACTACTCAAAAAAAGTCTTTTTAACTTACGACATAACCATCGACGAAATCATCGCCGAGTTAGGGTCTGGAAATCTAGTAATAGTCCCAGTGGATGGTATAGCACTCCAAAATCCTAATTTTAGACAACCAGGCCCCGAAAGACACATGCTGGTTATAAAGGGTTTTAATAGCGACAAAAACGAATTCATTACTAATGAGCCAGGAACAAGACATGGAGATGGGTACACTTATTCTTATGAAAAACTTTTCGCTGCAATAAGAGACTATCCTACAGGGGACCACTTGCCCATCGTTGGGACTCGCAAGGCCATGCTCGTGATTCCCCCTCAGTAAAACCAGATAAATTAGCCTTTGAGACACTATTTGATCGGCTTACCCCATCAAATAGTGTCTTTGTTTAATAATTATAAGCTTTTACACTACTTTTGTTCAATATTCACAGCATTAAGATAAATTGTACAATAAGATAGCATTTCCGTGCACTTAAATGTACAACTTAGAGATTGTTGCGATTTGAGTAAAACTTTATAGTATTATCACTAACAAGTAATTTATTTATTAAAAGAAAGAACACTTATGTCAATTCTTGCCTGGATCGTAATAGGAGGTATCGCTGGTTGGTTAGCTTCAATGATTATGAAGACAAACCAGAGCCAAGGTATCCTTGCTGACATCATTGTCGGTATCCTAGGAGCAGTAATCGGTGGTTTCGTAGTAAGTTTGTTTGGTAACGGCGGCGTAAGCGGCTTTAACCTTTACAGCTTGCTAGTAGCGGTTCTAGGAGCAGTAATATTGCTTTGGATAGTTAAAGCAGTACGTGGTCGTGGAGTAAACGTTTAGTCTTTTTAAAAAATAACCTAGATCAACAGTTGCGGAAACGAATGATCGGAAAGTAAAGGGAAAACATGGCAAACATTAGCACAATGCATTTAGTTAACGAAGGAGCTATCTCAGGAGAAAGCACCCTACCGTCTCGCGTATACAACAAAGTATACCAAAGAGCCCAAGCTCTACGAGAGCAAAATATGGCCGGCGCAGTTGAAACTGAGCGCCTTGAGTACGGACTAGGGATCCTTGAGGTATTACTTGCGGTTAACTTTTTGTTCCAACTGTTTAACGCATCCGCGTTAAACCTCCTTGCCAAGCTAACGAATGCTGTGACCTTTCCCTTTACAGCTCCGTTCCTAAATGTTTTTGGAAAAGAACCGTCGTATGCGCTTTCAAAGCCAGAATTATCGACACTAGCAGCTATGATCGTTTATCCAATTATTATCTGGGCAATCATCGCCGTAATAAAGTTTGGAAGAAAAAGATCGACTGACGTTTTTAATTACAACGCAAGCTTATAAACAGCTTAGAAATACCAAAGACTATCCCCGGGGTTTATGCCTCGGGGTTTTTCATTTATAATAAGGGTATATCCTTCAATTAAAGAAACAAACAATGCTCAAGGAACAGTTACAGAAACTAGGTATTAAAGGTGAAATCCAGGACGATACACAAACTTTAGAACAATTCAGCCACGACGCCAGCCTATTTGAAGTACGCCCACAAATAGTCATAGCGCCCAAAGACAGCGCTGACATAAAGAAAATAGTCGACTATGTCCGAGAGGCAAAATCTAGTCACCCCGAGCTATCTATTACACCCAGAGCAGCGGGTACATGTATGGCCGGAGGCTCCTTGAACGAATCGATAATCCTGGATTTCACTAAGCACCTTAATGCATTTCACGAGCTTGGAACAGATTACGCTATCGCAGAGCCCGGAATGTATTATCGTGACTTTGAAAAGGAAACCCTTACAAAAAATCTATACCTTCCCCCTTTCCCTGCATCGCGGGAAATTTGTGCAATCGGAGGAATGGTTGGAAATAATGGAGCGGGCGAAAAAACTTTAACTCACGGCAAAATCGAAAATTATGTCTTAGAACTAAAGGTAATATTACAAGACGGTAACGAGTATTCCTTTCAAGCATTAGACGAACTTGCACTGGAAGAAAAACTAAAGCTTAAGACCTTTGAAGGAGATGTTTACCGAAAAATACATGAAATGCTTGGAAAGAATGAGGAGATCATACACGCTGCTAAGCCCGACGTATCCAAAAACTCAGCTGGGTACTACTTATGGAATATCTGGGATAAAGAAAATAAGATTTTTGACTTAACTAAAGTCCTAGTTGGCTCCCAAGGGACACTGGGTATCATCACTAAGATCAAGTTTAGACTTGTGAAGCCAGTGACAAAATCCAAGCTTTATACTATTTTTTTGAAAGATCTAAGATTTCTGACCCAAATAGTAAAAAAAGTTTTGGAACATAAACCAGAAACATTCGAATCTTACGACGACTATACCTTAAAGTTAGCAGTGAAATTCCTACCAGACTTGATCAAAATACTTAAGCCAAAAAATATTTTAAAACTTGGTTTCCAGTTTTTACCTGAAGCCTGGATGACCTTAACTGGAGGTTTCCCAAAATTGGTTCTGATGGCAGAATTTGCAGGAGAAACAGATCAAGAAATCGACGCAAAAATGTTGGCAGTTAAAAAAGAAATCGACAAATTTGGGGTTAAGTCCCGAATAATTCCCACTGAAGAGGAGGCAAAAAAATATTGGGTAATTCGTCGAGAAAGTTTTAACCTCCTTAGACACCACATCAAGGATAAAAGGACAGCTCCATTTATCGATGATATTATTGTTAAACCTGAATACCTACCGGAGTTTTTACCTAAGTTAAACCAAATATTACAAAGGTACAACTTAGTTTACACAATTGCTGGGCATGTCGGTAACGGAAACTTCCATATAATCCCGCTTATGGATATGACCAAGCCACTTTCAAAAAAAATTATCCCCCTCATTTCCGATGAAGTTTACAGTCTTGTCCTCAGTTATCACGGATCAATCGACGCTGAACACAACGATGGACTGATCCGCACACCTTACTTAAAACAAATGTACGGCGAAAAAATTTATTCACTTTTTGAAGAAACCAAAAATATTTTCGACCCTCAAGGAATTTTTAACCCTAGAAAAAAAGTAGGCGCAGACCTAGATTACGCAATGAAACATATGGTCAATAAGTAAGAATAATAAAAAGACCTCTTCGGGGTCCTGCCACAGAGGTCTTTTTATTACTTAGTAATCTCCTACTGTCTTAGTAGTCTCTAAGCTTTGAAATATTGCGATGTTCTTTCATTCGTTCTAAAGCCTTCGCTTCAATCTGTCGAATACGTTCGCGGGTAACCCCAAACTCCTCTCCAACTTCTTCCAAAGTATGGGTAACGCCATCTTCCAAACCAAATCTCATTTTCAGAATTTTCTGCTCACGAGGATCAAGGTCCTGCAATATTTCTTGAACATATTCCCTAAGTAGCTGCCTACCAGCGGTTTCGTCTGGTTTGGTTGTTTCTTCGTCGACAATGAAGTCACCTAGCGAAGATTCTGCTTCGTCACTCTCTTCACCTACTGGAGAATCTATTGAAACCGTTTCTTGAGAAATTTTCTTTAAATGATAAACCTTCTCTACTTCTATCCCCATTTCCGCAGCAATCTCTTCTGGCAATGGTTCGCGCCCTAAATCTTGCACTAACTGACGCTCTGCTTGAGCATATTTATTCAAAGTCTCAACCATATGCACTGGGATTCGAATAGTTCTAGACTGATCGGCTAAAGCGCGGGTAATCGCTTGTCTAATCCACCAGGTGGCATAAGTAGAAAACTTGTAACCTTTTCTCCAATCGAATTTATCAACCGCTCGGAACAAACCCAAATTACCTTCTTGAATTAAGTCCAAGAGACCCAGGTTTCTTCCCATGTACTTTTTAGCAATAGAAACGACTAAACGCAAGTTTGCTTCGGTAAGTCTTTTGCGGGCAGCAACATCTCCTTTAGTAATACGTTTTGCCAACTCAATTTCCTCAGGTCCGTTCAACAGAGAAACCTTACCTATTTCTCTAAGATACATCTGAATAGAATCGTCATAAATATCTCCTAAGTCGTAGGTGCTATCGGGTACATCTTTTTTCTTACGTCCTTTGGTTGTTTTCGGAACCTCTTGAATATGCGCGTCTTGTGGCTGCCATATACTCGCCACCTCCGGGTCAACAATTTCAATACCGCGCTTATCCAACTCATCCATCACTGACTCTAAAGAAGCAATGTCGTTCTCAAAATTAGGCAAGGCATGCAAAATCTCAGCTTCAGTTACAAAGCCACGGTCTGCTCCCTTCACCAACAAATAATCAATCGCCTTTCTTACGACGGCCAATTGTTCGGGAGTAGCTTCTTTAATAACTACTTTCTTCGCCGAGCTTTTTATAGGTTTCGAAGGTTTGAACCCTTTGACCTTCTTGACCTTCTTTTTAGCATTCTTAGGTAACACTTTCTTAACTTTTTTTGGCCCCTGTCTCTTAACTGGTTTAGACACTTTCTTAACTTTTTTCTTCATAAATAAAATTACCTATTATAATTTGCTTAGGGCTTGGGTCAATTCCAAAAACTTTTGATTCAATTGATTTAATTTTTGTTTGTCTTTCTGTTGTTCGGCGAGCACCATTTCCGATCTTGCCGATTCCATTTCGATTTTGATATTTTGGGAAATAAATTCCCTTAAAAGCTGTGTGAAATCCTGGTCAAAGACACTTGGATTATCCAGCTGAGAGTATTCTGATTCTACCATAAACACCGCCATTTTGGCCAGCTCTGGGTCCGCCAATTTCAGAATAAATTGTTCGCTACTAATTGTGGGATTAGACCACAAACCAGCAAATATGTCACCTATCTCCTTGTCTTTAAAGTATTCGGGACTACCCTTTTCTAGAATCAACTTTCTATGCTCCATGCTATTCAATGCATAACCTAACAACTTTTGTTCAATATGATAACTGCGTGGCTTTACTAAAGGCTTTAGTTTATTTAAACGCTCCTCTTCGAGACCGGACTCGATCTTACCCTCTTCTACCGCAATTCCAGCAGAAGAACTCTTTTGCGCAATCAAATCATAAACCAGCTTCTCAGCTACATTTAGTCTCTGAGCTAGAATACGTGAATAGTGCGACACTTCCAAAGGGTCGACTAACTTTCTCATTAATGGAACCAGCTCAGACACAATATTTTTTTTCTGCTGCACCGAAGTAGGATCAAAGTTTTCAAAACTTTTTTCAAAAAAATAATCTAAATACAATGGCGCCTCTTCAATTGCACGACTGAACGCCTTCGGATCTTTTCTGATCAGTTCGTCAGGGTCTTTCGCATTTTCTATTTTAACCACATATACACTAAACCCTAGCTGTAATGCCAAGTCTAGAGCACGCCGAGTAGCTTTAAGACCTGCTGCGTCAGTATCAAAAGCAAACTTTAAATTTTTGGTTAAGCGAGAAAGTATTTGTAATTGATCGTAAGTGAAAGCGGTCCCGGAACTACCTACAGCATTTTTAAAACCTGCCTGATGGCAACTAATCACATCCATATTACCTTCAACCACTAAAGCACAATCCTCTTTGCGAATAGCTTGTTTTGGCTGATACAGCCCAAATATCACTTTACTTTTGTTGTAAATAATAGTTTCTGGACTACTAATGTACTTTGCTGCTTTGACGTCATTATCCAAAACTCGAGCGGTAAAACCAACAATTTCACCAGAATAATTCTTTATTGGAAAAGCAACTCGATTAAAAAAACGATCGTAAATATCACCGCGCTGCCCTTTTGCAGCGACCCCAGCATCTAATAGTTCTTTTTGTGAATAACCTTTTTTTATAAGAAACTGTTCTAGGAAATGGAACTCATTAGGAGCGTAACCGATCAGCCAATCTTTAATGGTCTCCGATTCCAAGCCTCGACTAGCCAAATATTTTCTGGATTGCTCAGCAATAGTACTACGAGTCAAAACTTCGTTAAAATACTTCGCGGATAAGTCATTAATTTTATATAGTACCGTTTTATATTTCTCTGCTTCACTACTTTCAGAATTAAACTTTGGTAATTGAACTCCTGCGCGATCCGCCAAAATTTTCAACGCCTCAGGGAAATCAACGTTCTCATATTTCATTACGAAACCGAAGATATCTCCGCCCTCACCACATCCAAAGCAATGCCAAATCTGTTTCGTAGACGAAACCATTAGCGAAGCGCTTTTCTCATTATGAAAAGGACAGGTCGCTTTATAATTAGCCCCAGCTTTTTTTAGAGATATATACGAAGAAAGGACATCAGCTATATTAAGCTTGTCCTTTATTTCTACGATTGTTGGATTACTTGTAGCCATAAATGTTAACTAGGTTGCGAGCCTGCGCTTACTAGCCGAGCAAATTCCGTAGAATTTACGAGGAGAGAAGCAGCGTTCGAAGACTGAAGAGTTTTCTGCGCAGCAGAAACTCGAGAGTCACAGAACGGCAAGCGACGAGTTGGCGGAAGAGAGGAGATTCGAACTCCTGAAGGGTTTGACCCCTTGCGCGCTTTCCAAGCGCGTGCACTAGACCACTATGCGACTCTTCCAAAATACACCTTATTTTACCAATATAAGCCCTTTTAATCAATCCTGTCGGGAGCCCACTGGTGACAATGCGTTTGGTGTATCCCAGGCAAATAAAATAACAACCTTTCAGTTGTTATTTTATAACTATAGTTCGAAATTAATATATTACGAAGAACCAACCACCACTGTCACACTTGAGTGTGCAGTACTACCGTCGATAGATCTACCTACTAAATTATAAGTAGTAGTTTGAAATAATGGACCAGAACTTATTAACCCTCCGTCAGTAGCAGCACTACGATTAGTGAATTCTCCTCCCGACAAAGTCATACTAGAACAATCCGAGGCAAAATATTGAAGACTAACGGAATCCCCTAATGCTACATTGGGAGTTAAAGCAAATAAAGAATTAATGTTGCAGGCGAAATTTTCTGTAGCGTTTGCAACTACGGAAGAAACTAAACTTTTTCCATTTATATCATAAGCCGTTAAAGTGTAAGTTATGGAGCCGTCTAGAGAATCAGTCAACAAAGTCCCAGAGGGAATTGAAACAAACCTATCGATAAAAGTTCCACCATTTAATAAAACGGATGTGCAACCACTGGTTACCGAATAGTTAAGCGTCGCGGAAGTACTCGGAGATAAATCATTTGCAGTGAAAGATGTTATTGAACAATTGGCAGTGTTACGAGTCGTGATGCTTTTTGAAACAGTCACTCCACCGGTTTCGTATGCTGTAAGGGTAAAAGTTGTGTCTTTGTAGATAGGGTAAGTAGGAAAGGTATAATCTGCCCGAACGTATTGATTGTTAAATTCCCCTCCGCTAATCGTACTGTACTGACAGCCACTTGTGACTGAAAAATTCAATTGGGCCCCACTGCCGTAAGGAACATCGTTTCCCGTAAAAGCTGTGATCTGACACGGCACCACTGGAACAGGTGGTGTGTTTGGAGTATAGTTTCCCCCACCTCCGTCACCAGGATCATAGACTGTCACAGCGGTTTTAACAACGCCTAAAACTTCCCCACCTCTATATGCGGAATTATTTTCACTACTTAGGGCAACGACATAATTCCCAGATGCCTGGGAATTATCACTTAAATAAACTTGTGTTTGAGAGACCGCACTATTCAAAGCGATTGCGGAAAGCACAAACAATCCGCCGACCAAAAGTCTTTTCATCTGTTTTTATTTAATTTTATTTTTGTTTCAAAGTGGATAATAAGCGCTTAATTTTGAGCGCTTATTAGGTTTTGTGATTACATTATA
>JBKJSV010000035.1:0-11399 GCA_046595755.1 Candidatus Doudnaibacteriota bacterium
CAGAAGGATTGGAAACTAACGAAAGAACCTAAGCATGGAACTAATTGACCTAGAAGAAAGCCTAAAGAATCTAACCTCTCCTCGGGATGCCGAGATAGTTTCGATTTATGTTGGTGATCTTCTTAATGGCGCGGGGGATTTGAGCGAGATCAAAGAGTTCTTGGATTATTTTTCGGAAAAACTAAGTTTAGAGGGCAGCGCAATTGAAACAGCAAATCCGACTCTGTATGAAAAATATCAATCTTTTTGGATCTTATTAGCTTTTAAAGTTTTTTCAGTTATCGAATCTGCGGACCAACAAAATCTATTAGAGACTAGATTTCTTTCAGCTGTTAAAGCCGGGTTTGATCCCGAAGATATAATAAGTGAATATTTTGCGACATATCAAAGCACAGCGCTAATAAGAAGCTCCTTTAAGGTTTATGCGAGGTATTTAGAACAAAACATTGAACAGTTTGGTTCGATTCCAATAGAGATCGATGGGCATAAGCTTTTGCCAACTTTAAAGTATTGGATTTCTGACTACTCTAAATTTCCTTCCAAAGTAGCTAGGAGAGGAAGTATTGAAAGACTGAATTATATCAACCAAAGCATTAACACACGTTCTTTACCTCAAATACAAAGACAGATCCTGCTTAAAATATTAAAGTTTTATGATGATCTAATCAATCCGGAAAGACCGATTACAAAGCTCCGGCCCTCGCAACCCCTAAAGAATCTTAAAGCAGCTTACCAAAGCCCTGATATGGATTTTAAACCGCCATCAATTAAATTAGCTGCGCCATTGCGTTTACCTGAGATACCCAAGCTAGATATCGATAAGAAGTTAGATGAATTAAAGACTCGAGCCCCTAAATAACCCTAAATTTCCAACATGCACGCTGAAGAAATTGATAAGGCAAAAAAATTAATACAGACTTCGAATATCTTGTCCTCTGTTGAAAGAGCTGAGTGGGTTCAGCTATTGGCTGACATGAATGACAAGCAAGTTTTGGAATTAATAAAAATCTTGACTCCTCGCCCTGCCGTACCAAAGCCACCAGCTCAGCCTGCGTATCATTTGCCTGTTGATATTTACCAAAAGGAAATTAGTTCCTCAATTCCATTCTATGAAAAAGAATTAACTGCCCCTACCGATCCAACGCATCTTCAGAATCATGTAGAAAATATCGTAAAAGAGTTACATCACAAAGCACCGATTGTTCCTTCTGTTTCTGTACCTATTATCCCGCCGAAACCCCCAACGTCACACACCCCTAAAATGGAAATTGAGGCTATAGTAAATGCTGAAGACTTTGCCAAAATAGAACCATCCAATTTGCATGAACGTGATCCTCATCAGGAATTACAGAAAATTTTGGTGGCAATGTCATCGATCGCCAAGACCTCAAGCCTGTTTGATATAATTAAAATTTTCCAAACAAGTCCTTTATACCAAGCCTATTTGAAAATTGGATTAGCGTTATTAGAAGACCCTTCACCAGATCGCGATGAGGCTTATGAATTTGTTGTCGATGGTTTAAAAAAACGTCATGACCATTGGTTAAGTAAAATGGAGTTTGAAGCTTTCGCAGATTTTAGGAAGCGCTTGGAACAAATGATATAAATTTAGTCACAAATATGCAATTTCCCGTACCACAATTTCTAGACGTAGAAGATAAAATTATCGGACCTTTCGGTTTGAAGCAATTTGGTTTTGTTTTCGGTGGAGGTGTCCTGGTAGCGATGCTCTTTAAAGTGTTTCAATTAGGGGTACTATTTTTCCTGACAGGTATTCCGATAGCACTTATAACACTTTTTCTTTCCTTCGGATCTTTTAACGGCAAAAAGATTTATCAGTCGATACCGATATTTATAAAATTTCTGACTCAACCGAAAGTTATGGTTTTTAAGAAAGAAAGCAGCGTTGATGATTTAAATATTACGACAATAACAATTGAGCAAATTCAAGCGATAAACAAAAAGGCTGAACAGAGTAGCGTGGTTGCCGAACCTGTTCAAACTCAGTTGAAGCGGTTAGCGCGTTTGTTAGATCAAAAAAATGCTGAAGAAAGCCAGATCGTCAATAAAAAGGTATAATTATACTAATGAATCAAAAAGAAAAAAAAGGAATAAAAAGTACCCAGTCTTATCTTAAGCTCACGGATATTAAGGCGGATACCATGATAATGGACAGCGGTGTTTACTGCGGTATTGTTGCTGTCTCGAGTACGAATTTTTCTTTGAAGAGTCAAGATGAGCAAAATGCTTTGATTTTTGGTTATCAAAACTTTTTGAACTCCTTGGACTTTGAGATGCAAATATTGATGCAATCTAGAAAAATGGATATCCATGTTTACCTGGAAGGCGTTAAGAGGATTATGGAGCAGCAAACCAATGAGTTGCTGCGTATACAAACTCAGGAATACATAGAGTTTATTTCAAAGTTGGTTGATAATGCTAGTATCATGAACAAAAGTTTTTATGTAATCATTCCTCATAATGTAGGTATAGACATGTCAGGGTCCAAGGGCGGATTTTTTAGTGGATTGTTTGGGAAGAAAAGTGCTGTCTCTGAAGCCTCTAAAAAAACCGTTCGGTTTGAGGCGGAAAAACAAAAACTTGATCGAAAGGTAAATGATGTTATTGGTAGGCTGTCAGCATTGGGATTGAAGTCGATGCAGTTGAACACAGAACAAATTACTGAACTGCTTTATAATTCTTATAACTTTGACTCAGGTCCTTTAATAGACACGGAAAAGTTGGAAGATATTAAATTAACGAAGATATGACCTTAATTGCACCACCAACTCGAGAAGAGTTGGAAGGAAAAAAGAAAATACTCCAGGAGAAATTGGAAGAGAAGGAGACCAACAAACAGATTTTGGCTGTGGAAAAGGAATATCGTGAGGGTTTAACATCTCTGAAGGATGTTATCGCACCCGCTGCCTTAACTTTTGGAAATTCTTATTTCGAATTGAACGGCAAATACGGCCGAAGTTTCTTTGTGCTGGCTTACCCAAGATTTTTATCCACTGATTGGTTAGACCCGCTAATAAACATGGACACCCCAATGGACATGTCCATGTTTATCTATCCTATCCAGTCAGAAGATATTTTAAAAAAACTTAAATCAAAAGTTGGACAACTCGGTTCTCAGATGGAGATAAACCAAGAAAAGGGCGCTGTGCGTGATCCAGTTTTGGAAACTGCGTACAAGGACGTGGAGTTTTTAAGGGATCAACTGCAACAGGGGACAGAAAAGTTTTTCAAGTTTGCCTTGTATTTTACAATATACGCTGACACCGTAAAGGAGCTTGATCAATATTCTGCTGTTTTGGAAAGTCAGATGGGCGCAAAACTAATTGTGACAAAGCGTGCAATTTTACAAACTCAAGCTGGTTTGAATTCGACTTTGCCTATATCTTGCGATGAGCTTGATATCGGCACAAACATGAACACCTCTCCTCTATCTACGACGTTTCCATTTGTTTCCTCGGAGCTTTCTAACAATGAAGGTATTTTGTACGGTATCAACCGACATAATAACAGCCTGATAATATTTGACCGTTTCAAAATGGAAAATGCAAATACTTTGGTCTTTGCTAAGTCCGGTGCGGGTAAATCTTACGCAGTAAAACTAGAAGTTTTGCGAAGTTTGATGATGGGGGTTGAAGTTATAATTATCGATCCAGAAAATGAGTACAAGCACTTGTCGGATGCTGTAGGTGGAACTTATTTAAATCTTTCTCTCAATTCCGATTCAAGAATAAACCCTTTCGATCTACCTTTACCTATTGAAGGAGAGGACAACGCTGATATTCTTAGAAGCGCGGTCATTAACTTGATGGGTCTAATAAATTTAATGATCGGTAAGATGAATCCAACAGAGGAAGCTTTAATGGATAAAGCGCTTTGGCAAACTTACGCGAAAAAAGATATTACAGAAAGTAGTGACTTTAGAACGGTGCAACCTCCAACAATGTCCGATCTTGTTGAGGTTCTTTCCGGAATGGTTGGTGCGGAAAGCTTGTCACAACGTCTGACGAAATATACCGAAGGAACCTTCGCCGGCTTGTTTAATCAGCCAACGAATATAGCATTAAATAATCAACTAGTTGTATTTTCCATTCGCGATTTAGAGGATTCATTGCGATCAATTGCGATGTATATAATTCTCGGACATATTTGGAATATCGTACGTTCAGAGTTGAAAAAGAGAATTTTGGTCCTTGATGAAGCGTGGATATTGATGCAATTTGAAGACTCCGCAAGATTTTTGTTCGGTATCGCAAAAAGAGCTCGTAAATACTACTTAGGACTTACCACAATTACTCAAGATGTCGCAGACTTCATGGGTAGCCCGTATGGTAAACCGATTGTGACCAACTCCTCAATGCAGCTTTTGCTGAAACAATCTCCCGCCGCGATTGATATAATCGCGGAAACCTTCTTTTTAACCGAAGGGGAGAAATACTTACTGCTTGAAAGTGAAGTGGGAGAGGGTATTTTCTTTGCAGGTTTAAAGCACGCAGCAATAAAGATTTACGCTTCATATATAGAAGATCAGATTATTACCACGGATCCGCGCCAGCTTTTAGAATTACAGAAAGCTAAAGATGAGCTGGGCGAAGGAAAGTAATGCCAGTCCAGGTTAACAGCACATTGCCGGAGCCTTCAAGTGCCGAGTTAGAGAGTGCTCGAATGCGGGGTGCTGAAAAAAAGATAAACGCAACCCTTCAGCGGACCTCAGCAATTTGGTTTGCAACGACTCTGTGGATACCGTTCTCGTCTTATCTCTGGACATTTTACTGGCTGCTGGAAAAGAGATTAATCAAATTCTTTTTTGCTAACGCGATTGATCAGATAGCTAAAAAACTGACGAGAGAAAAGATAAATATTGATAGGATCAATTCTTTGTCACGTTGGACAAAAGTTTCGATAGTTATAATGAACTTTTTTTGGTTTTTTGCGGTAGCAATATTCTTAAGTTTAGCGGCTGTCTATATCTGTCATGGTTCTGGTGGTATCCTTGGTAAAGCCGAAGCTTTTTTGGCAAGATCCACGGTAAGAATCGCAACTTTAAATGGAATTAGCTTTGAGTTTTGTGAACAGGTTCCCGAAGTAAAATTTTAATTAATCTTTCTAAGAACGAAAAATATGAACAGGAAAATCTTAGTTTTTGGCGGAGGAATGCTGGGACTCATAATTATTGTTGTCGGTTTTATTTTGTTTTTGAACTCAAAAAGTAAATCTGCTACTGACAATCAGACCGAAAATAATACTGACAGTGCCCTTATTTCAGATGAAGAAATTGCTTCAAGCAACTCTAAGATAAAAAAACTAAGTGATAGCCCGGTGATTGCGCCTATTCTTTCCTTCGATGGTAAAGCAATATGGTTTTTCACTAATGACGGACATTTGTATAAAGTAAATTTAAGTACTGGTTTGAAACAGGAGTACTTATTACCTGCAAGGCTTGAGGTCTTAGACGGTATATGGCCAAAACAAGGTAACGATTTTATTATCGTTAGTTCCGGTAGTGGCTCAAAAACCTTTAATTATTATAACAGCGACGATAAAGACAGCGCAGACCAGAAGTTCATAACTTACCCCTCTAATATGAAGGAAGTTGACTTTCTGCCTGATGGTAAGCATATCGCATATAATTGGGTCACAACAACCGGATCGAGTTTGGCTATTGCTACTTTTGACACGAAGAGCTTCCAAAATATCGTGAGCTTGCCTGATAAAGACCTGAATGTTACGGTTTCCTCTAGAGGTGATAAGATCTTTGCTTTCAATAAATCGGGAGCAGATGGAAAATTGTATTATGTTACGGTTCCTGATAAAAAGATCGTCACTTTAAGAACAAGTCAGGAGAACGGCGCGGTTTGGTCACCAGATGGGCGAAGATTTATTTGGAATCTTGATTCGGGGGATGGATCTAGAAACGACAAGTTATGGCTTGGGGATTCCGAATCGCGATCTAATAAAGATCTAACACTAAACGGTTCAATCTGGAAAGTAGCATTTGATAAGACCGGGCAAAACATTTATGTTGCAGCAAATGATGGTGGTAGTGATTCATTCTGGAAAGTAAATAGCAGTACGCTTGTAAAAACCAAGATTTTTAGTGGTTCCGATGCTGGCTCAATGAAAATAAATGCCAGTAACTTGTTGGTTTCAGATGACGGTGCTACATTGTATTTTAAGAACTCCGATGGGTTCTTATATTCCATCCCGGCTAAATAGATAGGACTTTTTATGGCAAAAGCTAAAATAATTTTTCGTTGTACCAACTGCGGTACGGCTTATTCCCGTTGGCAGGGAAAATGTAATAATTGCGGAAGTTGGGATTCTTTAACTGAAGAAAAAGAATGGAGTGGTGTTAGTGCTGGCAAAATTGTTGCTGCAAAAACCCAGAAGCTGGCAGACGTAGAGGGGCAATACAGTAAAAGAATATCTTCGGGCATTCCCGAGTTTGATAATGTTGTAGGAGGGGGAATCGTCGTCGGTTCTCTGATACTGCTTGGTGGTGATCCAGGAGTAGGGAAGTCGACATTAGCATTAGATATAGCGACAGGTGTGAAAGTAAAAACTTTGTACGTTTCTGGTGAAGAGTCTTTGTATCAAATTAAAATGCGCGCGGACCGCTTAGATAAAAAACAAGAACTGTATGTCGTTGCCGAAACGGATCTTGGCGCTGTCCTGGCTTCTGTTGAACAACTGCACCCAGAATTAGTCATTATTGACTCGATACAAACTATGTACTCTGAGCAAGCGAGTGGAGTGGCAGGCAGTGTTTCCCAGGTGTCTTTTGCAACTCAATCTATTATGAGAGTGGCTAAATCAAGGCATATATCTTTCATAATTATTGGTCACGTCACTAAAGAAGGTTATTTAGCAGGACCAAAAACGTTAGAACACATGGTCGATACGGTTTTGTATCTTGAGGGTGAAAGGTTTGCTTCTTTTAGGATTTTACGATCGGTTAAAAATCGCTTTGGCAATAATAATGAAGTAGGAGTTTTTGAAATGACCGTAGCGGGCTTAACTGCGGTTACAAATCCTTCCGAAATGTTCTTACAGGAAGGGGATCGTACCGAGTCCGGCAATGTAGTCACAGCTATCGTTGAAGGGAGTAGGGCGCTTTTATTGGAGGTCCAAGCACTTAATTCTAAAACGTCCTTTGGTTATCCAAAGCGAACCACATCCGGATATGATTTGAATCGCTTGCAACTGCTGTCGGCTATTATTTCAAAAAGATTAGGTTTAAATTTATCTGATCAGGACTTGTACGTGAATGTTGTTGGTGGTATGAAAATTTCGGATCGGTCGACAGATTTGGCAGTGGCGATTGCCATTATATCAGGAGTTAAAGACATTTCCATAAAGAGCACCGTTTTGATTGGGGAGTTGGGTTTGTCAGGGGAAGTAAGAATGGTTCCCCATTTAGAGAAACGAGTTAAGGAAGCTGAGAAGCTTGGTTTTGATACAATAGTTATTCCTCCATCTAAAATTACTTCTACGAAAGCTAAATTAATAAAAGTAAAGAGTTTGCGCGATGCTGTTAAGCTTTTGTCTTAGTTAAAGAGAAAGTTTATTCAAGGTGTATGACTTTGTCTTTAATTTTGTTTCTCAGATAAGGGTGGTCTTTTAAATCCGGATCTTTTGTTAGGATTTTTTTAGCCCAAGATTTGGCTTGGTCTGAAAGTTTTTTATCGTAGTTGTAGTACTTAAAATAATAGAAGCCAGATTGCTCCTCACCAAAGATGTTGCCAAAACCCCTATTTTTTAAATCGAGTTCGGCAAGCTCGAACCCGCTGTTAATTGTACTGAACTTGTGTAGTCTTTCTAAGGTACTTTGATTCTCGTTATCACTAAAAAGCAGACAGTAGGACTGATGTTCAGAGCGCCCAACCCTACCTCTAAATTGGTGTAGCTGAGCTAACCCAAAGCGATCAGCTCCTTCAATTAACATTATTGATGCGTTCGCCACATCGACGCCGACTTCAATTACAGAAGTGGTTACTAATATTTGAATTTTGTTAGCTAGAAAATCCGTCATTACAGATACTTTTTCCGCCGCTTTCAAGCGCCCGTGCAAAAGACCTACTTTAAAGGGTGAGAATAGTTTTTCTAGCTTTTGATACTCAGTAGTAGCGGCCTTTACTCCTAGTCGGTCACTTTCTTCTATTAGGGGCGTCACTACAAAGGCTTGTCTTCCCGATGCTATTTCTTTCCGAATAAACTCATAAGAGTCCGGCCGCTCCGCACTTGGAACAAAACGAGTTTTGATTTGTTTACGACCAACTGGTAGGTGGTTGATTTGAGAAATTTGCAGATCGCCAAACAAAGTAAGTCGAAGTGTCCGTGGAATTGGAGTGGCTGACATTGAAAGCAAATGCGGATGAAATTGCCCATGCTTTTGTTTTAGGGCCGCGCGCTGACGAACTCCAAAGCGGTGCTGTTCGTCAATAATAACCATGCCGATATTTTTAAAGTCGACATTTTTTTCTAGAACCGCATGGGTGCTTATTATTAGCTGTGGGCCTCCGTGTTTGATTTCTTCGATTAGACTTTTTTTTGGTAACTCTTTGCTATTTAACCCTGTGTATTTGGAGGTAAATAAAATTAAACTAATGTGAGGGTATTCGGCAAAGTACTTTAATGCACTGTTGTAATGTTGTTGGGCTAGAATTTCTGTTGGGCAAAGTAAAACGACTTGATCACCGTAGTTTAGAATTTCCAAAGCCGAAGTAAAAGCAACCAAAGTTTTTCCCGAACCAACATCACCCTCCAAAAGCCGATTCATTGGTTGAGTTTTTTCAATATCTTGAAGAATCTCCCAAATAGATTTTTTTTGATCAGCTGTCAGCTCAAACGGAAGTTTTGCAATGTATTCAGAAATCAAAGCTTTTTTAAACGGATAGCCCGTAGCTTTTTGTATGCCAAGTTCGTTTTTATGTTTTTGGATTGCAAGCTGCGCAAAAAAGATTTCTTCGAAAGAGATTCTCTGTTTTGCCAGTTCCAACAACTCATCACTTTCAGGAAAATGTAGATTTCGGATAGTGCTGGGTAAGTCTAGTAACTTCAGGGTATCAATTATTTCACGTGGAAAGTGATCCACCAGTAGAGCTGGATTTTGATCCCACTCTTTTATTCCTTGAAATATGGCATTACGCAAATTCCGTAAAGATAAATTACCCGCGAGCCGATAAATCGGTAATATTCTTCCTGTGTGAATTGACTCGTGCTGGTTGTCTTCCGGGTCACTTTTAATCTTTTCGTAAATAGGATTTTGTAACTGTAAAGTTTTATAAAACTTTACAGTGCCTGCAAGAAAAATCTCGTCACCTTTTTTTAGATAGTTAGCCAAGTAGGGTTGATTAAACCAGACTACTCTCATAGAGCCGCTGTCATCGGAAACGACGGCTTCTGCTCGACTGATTTTCTTTCCGTAAAAACCAGGTATCGCCTTAATCTCAAGTAAGGTCGCTTTCAAACTTATTTGGTCACCAGCTTTGAGCTCAGCTATTTTGACTACGTTGGAAAAGTCTTCATAGCGAAAAGGAAAATACATAAGTAATTCCGCGGAGTTGTGCACCCCAATTTTTATTAAATCCTTCGACAACTTTTCTGTGGCAGTTGCTGGCATAGCTTTATTATATGCTGTTATGGCGTAGTAAACCAAATATTGTTATAATCATCCAGTCCACCTTTCTGAGGACCCCATGGAAATGAATCACCGCTATATCAAGCGGGAAACACTTGCTTTCCAGATGACGATGGCAGCAGTCGTCCAATGGTTCGATGGCAAGTGGGTTCTGTTGGGTTCTCTGGAAATCGTAGAGCCCCCAACCGATTCGAGTAAGATTTGCGAGGGTCAGCACCTTATCACTATAAAAGGTCAAATGCGTTCTGGTGACACCTTTTATAGTAGGTGCACTATCATGGAGGTCTCCGAGGTTTGGGAGCCCTTCTATGTGGAGCTGCTTTTTCAAACCGGTAGTAGCAGTGTTCAGCAGTTTGCGTTGCCATGCTACATGAAAGACGGCGCTCTTTTTTTCGGTTCTGCTCCCGAGCAACCAATTTCCCAGGAGGAGTTGAGATGATAGAAAAAACCCGACGGTGTGTTGCCGTCGGGTAGGCTGAAATGGAGTCACTGGAAGCGAAAGCAACTAGTGACTTTTTGCTTTTAATCGCCTAAACCAAAAGGTGTCCTGTCGTTGTTAAAACGGAATGACCGGAAGTCGCCTTTTCGAACCGTTGTGCGGCGCCTGTGTCTGCCGAACTGCGCGGTCGTACTTATAAAGTAACCGGTACTATTCGCTGCGATATCGTACCCGCCCATCCACCAAGGTTCCAAAGAAAATTTTTCTTCTAGGAACCGGGCAGAAAGATCAAACATTTTCAGGTGTGGACCACCGGCACTAAAAGGAGCCGTGACAATTTCAATATCTGGATATGTGTCACTAACATTTCCAGTGGAAACTTTAATGCCACCTTTGAAATTCGGGTCGTATGCCATGAAAGCTGAGCTTTCAGAGCCATCAATATTAAACACCCGTACATGTGGACCGCCGCCGGGGCCGGGGGCGGTTATTACTTTCGCTGTACGGTTTGAAGTGGAGCTTACTCCTGCTAGGTCGACCCCTCCTTTAAACAGAGGGTCGTATGCCATGAATTGAGAAAGCACCGTGCCATCTGATTTAAATATTTTCACATGTGGACCACCGCCGGGGCCAGGGACTGTGATAATTTCGAACTTGTTGTCATTGTCTATGTCTGCGCTAGATACTCGAAGACCGCCGAAAAATTTAGGGTCGTATGCCATGAATTGAGAAAGAAGTGTCCCGTCCAATTTAAAAATTTTTATTTGTGGTCCGCCGCCGCGATTTGGTGCAGTTATAATTTCATCTGTTCCATCACCATCAATGTCTCCAGCGGCAACATCAACACCTCCAGTGAAATTTTGGTCGTAAGCAAAGAATTGCGAAATTAAATTATTGTTTGAATCAAAAATTTTTATGTGCGGACCACCTTTGCTCGCAGGAGCAGTTACGTAGTCGTTTTTAGTATCGGCGTCGAATTTCCCCGTGGCGACGTTTGCGCCACTGGCAAAGCCCGAACCATAGGGTAAAACTTCATTGGGTAGTTGTGGGTAAGTGATCAAAGGGGCAGATAGTTTGGGTGCTGCTTTTAAACTTAGGTAGGGGCTTATTGGGGTGCCGTCCGGTCTACGAATTTCAAAGTGAACATGTGGAGGTGTGCCTTCTGCATTGCCACTATCACCGAGCCAGCCGATGAGCTGTCCTTTAACCACCGGATTTCCATCTAGTATGTCCACAGCGTAGGCGTTTATACCGCCGCCTTTACCATCGTCGGTGCCAGGGGTGTCATTGTTCATGTGGATG
>JBKJSV010000019.1:0-5140 GCA_046595755.1 Candidatus Doudnaibacteriota bacterium
GATTTTAGCAAGCTTCTTATACCCGCCGCCTCTGTGCCTAACAGAAATTTTACCAGAAAAATTACGTCCACCGCTCTTACTCTTACTCATTATCAAAGACTTCGGAGTCTTGCTCTTCTTGTCTAGAATCGAATAATCCGTGACTGAGGAAATACGTCGGCCGTTTGAGGTTGGTTTGTATACTTTGATTGCCATAAATTTAAGCTTGAGCTCCTGCGATTACTTCACCCTTTTTCAAGGTAACTACTGCTTTTTTCCAATCAGATGTACGTCCACGTGCTTTGCCAAAAGTTCTTGATTTACCTTTTACAGTAACCATGTTTACATCAGCGACTTTTACATCATAAACAACTTCCACTGCTTTACGCACTGAAATCTTGTTCGCTTTTGGGCTAACTTTAAAAGAGTACTTGCCTTGAGCAATATGGCGGTAACCTTTTTCAGTAACTAAAGGTTTTACCAAAATCTGGTAAGCATTGCCGGTGTCTTCTTTAGACTTAACCGCAGTTTTTTCTGTTTTTTTAGTCTCTTCTGCCATACGTTTACTTTAAATAAGTTCTTTCAATAATTTCTAATGATGTTCTTGGCGCTATGATTGCATCCGCTTCAATTATATCTACTACGTTAAGGCTATTAGCTGAAATTACTTTAATATTCTTTAAGTTTCGAGTGGCCTTTTCAAGGTTGTCATCTTTCTTGGTAGAAAGAACAAGGTATTTCTTTGCAGAAGTTGTAACTTTATCTGTAATACCCTTAAACAATGCCACCATATCTTTAGTCTTAGGCGTAGCAATATTCAATTCAGAAAAAACTAAGAAGTTCTTGGACTGAGCCTTATCTGTTAAGGTCATATACAACGCTTTTCTCCATTCTTTCTTGTTCATCTTCAACTCAAAGTTGCGATTAGAACGAGGACCGAATGCAATACCACCGTGTCTCCAAATTGGAGATCTAATAGAACCAGCACGAGCGTTACCTGTACCTTTTTGCTTCCAAGGCTTCTTACCGCCTCCTCTTACTTCCCCTCGGGTCTTGGTATTGCCTAGTGCTTGGCGATTGTTAGCCATCTGCACTCGAACTGCTTGCTGGATTAACTCCACGGCTGGGTTAACTTCGAAAATCTTTGCATTTAACTCTACGTCACCTGTGGATTCAAGGTTTTGATTGTATAGTGTAGCTTTCATGGCTATTTCTTCTTCTCCTTCTTCTCGACTCTTTTCAGTTCAAGATCTTTTACTTTACCAGCGGATACTACTTGAACCAAACCATTTCTATGACCTGGCACTGCACCTTTAACTGAAATCAAGTTGCGCTTAGCATCAATATCAACAATTTGTAGATTCTTTACTGTAACTCCAACTCCACCCATTCTTCCTGCCATTCTTAAACCTTTTCTAACGTGCTGAGGGAATCTCTGTCCAATGGAACCTACTGCGCGAGGCTTATCATGACCGTGAGTCGCAGGCATACCGCCGAATCCATGTCTCTTAACAGCACCGGCGAATCCTCGGCCTTTCATAATACCAGTCACATGTACCACCTCACCTATTTGAAACTCGGAAATATCAAGCTTCTTTCCAACCTCAAATGCAGAAATGTCTTTAACTTTAAATTCTTTCAAACCAGCAAAACTACCCAATCCTTTAAAATGTCCGGTTAAAGATTTGCTTGTGTGCTTCTTTTTGCCGAAACCTACTTGGACAGCTTCGTATTTGTCTTTTTCCTTAGTTTTAACCTGGGTTACAACCGCAGGACTGACTTGCAAAATGGTAACCGGAATAACAGTTCCTGATTCCAAGAAATGCGAGGTCATATTTAGCTTTGTAGCTACTGTGAACTTCATGTTTCTGTGTGTTCTGGGTACGTGGACTAAGCCAGAGGTACCTTCCGTTACTTATAAATGAGTGGTTCAAAAAAAACCAAGACGAAGCACTTAACACGCGGATAGCTAACTAGCTAAAAGGTGTAAATGAACCGTCTTGGTTCTTCTAAAGTGGTTACGTTGTGTGTGCAGTGGTTTAGACTGCAGTGAAGTTTTTAAAATTCTTCGATCCAAATACGTTCATTCAAGGGTTATCGTTCAGTACACGAACTTGCTTGGGAGAACTCTTTGGCGCTTTTACTTACGATTCACTCTATTTTTAATTCATCTTTATTTCTACGTCTACACCCGCTGGAAGGTTAAGATTTGTTAACGCATCAACGGTTTTAGCTGTAGAATCTGTAATATCTATAAGTCTTTTATGAACCCGCATTTCGAACTGTTCACGGCTATCTTTGTGCACGAATGTAGAGCGAAGTACTGTGTACTTAGTCTTTTCGGTGGGCAAAGGAATAGGACCGGTAATAGTTGCTCCGCTTCTTTTAGCGGTGTCGACAATCTGCTTTGCTGATTGGTCTATCAATTTGTGGTCGTAGGCTTTGATCTTTATTCTGATCTTGCTCTTGGAAGCGTCCATTTGTGAAATTGCTGTGGTTAAAAACTTAATTTATTACTTCGATATTTTAAACTATCCGTGAGAATTTGTCAAAGATTACTGCTTAATCTGTTGGGGATCCCTTTGAATTGCTACTACTTCCCCTTGAAAGCTTAGAAGTATCATACCGGGATGCCCTATGATAGGCGCTTTTTCGCAGTTTTCCAGGGTAATTTCTCCGCTTTCTAAACGTGGATTTAGGGGGAAAACCGCGTCATCCATTCTAGATCGCATGTAATTAACAATCTTTTCGATAATTTCAGGGGTCAACCCGCCAGACTCCTGCATCGCAGAATGGATCTGTTTAAGAACCTCCTCGGCTTCAACCTTAACTGTTTCCGCTTTTATTGTTGGGAACTCCTTAGTAAATTCAGCCATAAATACACAGTAGCTAGTACCCGGGTTTCCCCGTGATACTAGCTACATTTTCTTAAATATTACTTAGTGATCTTTACTACTACTCCGGCACCAACTGTGTGGCCACCTTCACGAATAGCAAAGCGCATCTTTTCTTCCAAAGCCACAGGAGTGATCAACTTAACGTTGATTTTAACTGTGTCACCTGGCATTACCATTTCCTGACCTTCAGGAAGGATAACTTCACCAGTAACGTCTGTGGTTCTGATGTAGAACTGAGGCTTGTAGCCTTTGAAGAATGGAGTGTGACGTCCGCCTTCATCTTTGGTCAAAATGTAGACTTCAGCTTCATATTCAGTGTGAGGAGTAACTGTTCCTGGCTGAGCCAAAACCTGTCCACGCTCAACGTCATCTTTCTTAGTGCCTCTTAACAAAATTCCAGCGTTGTCACCAGCCATACCTTCGTCCAATTGCTTGTTGAACATTTCGATACCAGTAACTGTGGTTTTTTGAGTAGGGCGAATACCGATAATTTCAATTTCACCACCAACTTTAACGATACCCCTTTCGATTCTTCCAGTAACAACTGTTCCGCGACCTTCAATTGAGAAAATGTCTTCAATAGGCATCAAGAAAGGCTTGTCTGTTTCGCGAACTGGGTCTGGAATATAGTTATCCAATGCTTCTACCAATTTTGTAACTGATGGCTCACCAAGCTCAGAAGTATCACCTTCTAAAGCTTTTAAAGCGGAACCTCTAATAATTGGAGTGTCTTTACCTGGGAAGTCGTACTTTGTTAACAAATCTCTGATTTCTTCTTCAACTAAATCTAGTAATTCAGCATCCTGAACCATATCACACTTGTTCATGTAAACAACGATGTAAGGTACACCTACCTGCTTAGCAAGCAAGATGTGCTCTCTTGTTTGAGGCATTGGACCATCAGTTGCAGAAACAACTAAGATAGCGCCGTCCATTTGAGCAGCACCTGTGATCATGTTTTTAACATAGTCAGCGTGACCAGGACAATCTACGTGTGCGTAGTGTCTTTTATCAGATTCGTACTCAGCGTGAGAGGTGTTAATTGTAATACCTCTAGCTTTTTCTTCTGGAGCATTGTCGATTTGATCATACGCCTTTGCTTTAGCGTGACCGCTTTTCGCAAGAACGGTTGTGATAGCCGCAGTCAATGTTGTTTTACCATGGTCAACGTGACCAATGGTTCCAACGTTTACGTGGACTTTATCACGTGAAAACTTCTCTGCCATTTAGGTTTTCCTTCTTGTCATTTATCGTTAAGATAAATGACGCCGCCCGAGCTAACGCTCTTTTTTCCCAAAACAGGATCCAGGGCTAAATTAATGCTTTTTATTAAACAAAATTAGGCGTCATGTGACGCCTAGAAATGTTACCAAACCCGGGCATATTTGTCAAAGATTGTACAGTTATCCCCAGATGTGGAAAATTAAGCTGCTGCTCTAATTCTATCCACGAACTTTCGCATGCCTATGATTTGTATTCTACTGGCATTAAGAGGACTTATTTGAAAACCTTCAGAGACTAAAGCGCGGCTTATCATCGATGCATAACGAGAGTCAACCTTATCGCCAAAGTTTTTAGCGATAGCTTCGTTAACAGATTGCTCCACCGCAGCCATGAATTCCTTTTGGAATATCTTACTTTCAAAATCCTCTTCACTCGCATAGTTGTGTAATAACTCTTTGTCACTAAATAGGCCACTTAAGTACTTAGAAAAAGACTGGCTCTTTTCCCACTTTGACAATGTGCTAGCAAAATCTACTCTAAAAAGTTCCTGGTATTCAGCTTTTAATGCAGAGGTCGCGGGGCCAGACTCTTGCTTTTGCTTGAACTTTGCGCCGGATTTAGGAATTATTGGCATTTTTCCAGACTTATTTTTTTGGACGGTTTCAGTTTTCTTCTTGTTTTCACGGCTTAAACGACTCATCGATAGGCCATTAATTTCAATTCCACCTGCACTCTGATTATAGCCAATCCCTTTTTTAAACGCCCATTTCTCAAACAATTTAATATTACCGCCATCCTTAGCAAAAAGTTTATTGGCTAAATCTTGTACAAAGCGAAGAAATTCCTGCTTTCTTTCGCGGGTAGAGAGGTCCTTAGCGATTTCATTCCACGGCAAGGACTCCGATGCTTTACTCAAACTTTCAAAATTATTAGCATTCTTTAGAGATTCTAATGTTTTTGATAAACCAAGTGATTTGTCCGGTGCTTTTTCTGGGATCGATGGTGCTATAACTTCGAAGTCAGGAGCAGCTTTAGTTTCT
>JBKJSV010000036.1:0-3169 GCA_046595755.1 Candidatus Doudnaibacteriota bacterium
GGTCTCTCGAAGTTTTGCCACCGAAGTCGCTCTCCTGATGACGAAGCGGAACGGCCTAAGCCCACGCGGGGCCGTCCTGGGTAGCGATTCGTTCTTCCCGTTCGACGATGGCCCGAAGATGATCGCCGCGGCGAAGGTGGGTGTCGTTTGGGCGACATCCGGCTCGATCAACGATCCGGTCGTCCAAAAGGTGTTCCGCAAGGACAACAACATCAAGCTGGTCTGGGGCCCTGACGCCAAGTTTCGAGCCTTCGTCCGGCATTAGCCATTTCTACACACTACCTCCACCGAGGGACTCACCCCGGCACGCAATACGCGCGCCGGGGTGTTTTTTTATGCTATCCTTTAGACATGACTAACCCAATTAATATAATTTTATTTATACTAGGCTTGATAAATGCCTTAGCTTTAGTTATGGTTGGCGTCGACAAGAACCGCAGTAGACAGCAAGACGATCGCGTGCCGGAGGTTTACTTCTTCGTTTGGGCTTCTCTATTCTCATCGCTTGGTGTACTTGTTGGAATGTTCTTGTTTCGCCATAAGACACGTAAGTTTTATTTTTTACTCGGCATAACCTTTCTTTTATTTCAGCAAATTCTCCTCCTTACATTACTAATAAATTTTATTAACAACTAAATGCCTACACGAGAACAATCATGGGATCTTCTATGCGAATGGGTCCAATCGGAAAGTCTTCGTAAACACATGCTAGCGGTAGAAGCGGCGATGCGTGCATATGCGGTTAAATACAATCAAGATCCAGAGCTATGGGGCATCGCAGGTTTACTCCACGATTTTGACTACGAAAAATATCCATCCAAAGAAGACCACCCCTTCAAAGGAGTGGCTAAATTAAAGGAACTTGGTTATCCGGAAGAAATGACAACCGCGGTACTAGGCCATGCTCTATATAGTGGCGTCCCGCGCGAAACAGATATGGCAAAGGTACTATTTGCTTGCGATGAATTATGTGGATTTATTGTGGCCTGTGGTCATGTTCGACCAGAAAAGCTAAACGGACTTGCAGCACCTTCAGTATTGAAAAAATTAAAAACAAAAGCTTTTGCTGAGAAAGTTAGCCGAGAAGATATCGACCTGGGCGTTTCCGAACTTAAGACTGATAAATCTGAGCACATCAATTTCGTTATCAGCGCACTACAAAAAATTTCTAATCAGCTAGGATTCTAATGAAATCGATACTGTCTCTAATAACTCCTGAACAATTAGAAAAGATCGCTACTAGGTCAATTTTTCGCCATGGTAAAGAAATTGCAAAAAATGGCGAGATAACTATAACCAAAGAAAATACTTTTAACATAGTTGCTTCAGTGAGATCAAAGCATGGGCCTATATTTACAACCGAGCTTAACTCAACAACAAAGGGCTTTCGCTGGAAATGTGAATGCACCAATAAAAAAAATTACTTCTGCGAACACTGCGTCGCGGTGGGACTAAGTAAGCGGAAAGAACCTATCGAAACTAAAGAGTGATTTAGCATCTAATTATTTAAGATATTAATCAACGCCCTATGTCATTGAACATTCACCCAATTTTCGTTCATTTCCCTATAGCTCTACTGATGGTTTACTCGGTTATGGAAATCCTAAGATTTAAGTTGGTGGAAAAAATTATCCTAAACCAAGCTTTTTTTTACGTCAAAGCCAGTTTCGTCATTATTGGTGCGCTGATGAGCTACCCGACCTTGGTTACTGGTTTCATTGCCAGAAAAATTGTGGGCGGAGAAGGTAATCTATTAATTTCGACCCACGCCATTTTTGCACTTGCCACTGTCTTTATTTTTAGTATTTTAGCAGTTGGGTACACAGTTAGCTGGCTAAAGAAATTAAATTTAAATGTTTGGCCGTGGCTATCCAGAATACAAGTATTTATAGTGGAAACAAACTTTGTTTTGCTGCTAGCTGTATTAGGAGCACTTGCACTTTTTATTACCGGAGCCCTAGGAGGAGCCATTGTCTATGGTCCTACCGCAGACCCAGCCTCTAATTTTATCTACAATCTTCTAATTGATTAGCTTGTGTGCTTCGAAAAACTTGCGCCGGATGTACAAGAAGGTTAACTTGATTAAGTTCTTTGTATAAACATCCAATAGCTTTGATTCTTTAATCGAGCTAGTCTTTCCTTATGAAAAAACCTGAAGTGCCAACTTGGCAAGAATCTAAAACTAGCAAAGCTAAATACCCAACCTTGAAAGAACACCATAAGGTTGATGTGGGTATCGTTGGGGCTGGTATGGCGGGAATAATCAGTGCTTACGTGCTCAGCAAAGCCGGATTAAAGGTTGCAGTTTTAGAATCCAAGCCCGACATAGCTACTGAAACGACTTTGTATACCACCGCTTTTTTAACAAAAGCGATCGATACCAGCTTATCTGACTTAGTTAAAATGTTCGGCGCCAAGAGTGCTAAAATGATTTGGGAATCAGGACAATCTGCAATCGACACTATTGCCGAAATTATCAGAAAAGAAAAAATTGATTGCGAATTTAAAAGAGTAAGTTATTTCGAGTATGCTAATAACTTAGACGAGTACTATGAATTAGAGCAAGAACAGAAAGTCGCAAACAATATGGGATTTTCCACTTCTTTGAAAAAAGGCTCCTCTAATTTTGGCTTTAAAAACTTTGGAGCTTGGGAAATTAAAAACCAAGCTAAATTTGACCCAATCAAATTCATCGAAGCTCTGGCTGTCAAAGCCACAGAAAATGGAGCAATAATTTTTACGAACAGTGAAGTTACAAAAATTCGCGGCAATGGCCCTTTGATTATAGAAACAAAGAGCGCTAAGTTAACTTCGAACTACGCGGTAATTGCAACTTATAAGCCCTTCGGTAATTCCTTGAGGACGTTTGGGAAAAAAGGAATGTATCAAAGCTACGTTTTTGAAGTACAACTGCCAAAAAATACTATTAAGGAAGCTCTCTACATTGACCTGGAAAATCCTTACCACTACCTAAGACTAGATAGTTATCCTAATCACGACCGTCTTATTATCGGGGGCGAAGATCACCGTGAAGAACTTAAAATGAATAAAAGTAAAAATTTTCAGGCCCTTGAAGCATACTTAAAAACTATAATTCCAGGGATAAAGTATCAAATAGTTAAAAAATGGACTGGTTCAATTTTAGAACCTAGTGACGGTATAGAGCTTA
>JBKJSV010000029.1:0-6100 GCA_046595755.1 Candidatus Doudnaibacteriota bacterium
CCGAACACCTGCGCCCTAACGAGAACGTGTTCGATGCTGAGGGTCAGCGGCGAATCACGGAGATCACTTCGCGGGCGAGAGTCGAGACAACTCGTCTGACCGCGGCAGCTGATCAGCAGTCGCGCGAGCTCGAGGTAACACGCGACACCGCGTTGGCTCAGCGGAATGTCGAGTTGGCCCAAGTCAAGGCAAAGGCCCGGGTCGAGACGGCCCAGGCTGAGGCACGCGGAGAATCGGAGGCGGCGACATTTGCCGCCGAGCAAGCTCGTATCTCTGGCGAAGCTGAGGTCAACAAGGATCGTGGGATCAGGTTGGCCGAGGTGACGCGGGAGGGCGATGTCGAAGTCGCGGAACGTCAGAAGTCTCAGAAGATCAGCGAGGCGGAAGTCGCAAGCGACCAGGCAGTTCAGTTGGCTCTCCGTACCCGCGACATTCAAGTCGCTGAGCGCGCCGCTAAATTGGCCGCCGCAGAAGGGCAGCGTGCCGACGCAGAAGCCGCACGGCAGGCATCGGAGCAGAAGGTTCTCACGGTGGTCGCCGTGGGTGAGGCCGAACGCAAGGGTCAGACCGCGGTTATCGCGGCTGGCGCCGATGCGCAGAAGAACAAGCTCCAAGCACAAGTGGCTGTTGACGTCGAAGCCTACAACATCAGAACGAAGGCAGAAGCCGAGCGCACCGCAGCGGAGAATTCTGCTTCGGCTCGCACGGTAGCTGCCGAAGCAGAAGCGACAGCGACCATCAAGACCGCTGAGGCGAGAAGTCGCGCTGGTGTCCTGGATGCCGACGCGGAACGGGCGAAGTCGCTGGTTCCCGTCGAAGTCGAGTCCCGTCGCGTCGACGTCAAGAAGGCGGAAGTCGCGGTTACACGCGAGTTGTTGGAGGCGCAGTCCGCGCACGCCGACATCGCGGTCCATCGTGACATCGCGCTCGCCCGAATCAGCATGGAACAGCATGTCCGCGTCGCCTTCGCAGGCGCTCTCGGCAATGCCTTCTCCAGCTCCAAGATGCAGATCTGGGGCGATGCGTCGACGGTGGGCAAGATGACGGAATCGTTTACTCGCGGTCAGATGTGGGGAACGGTTCTGGACGGCTTCAACGCCGAAGTTCCAGGTTCCAAGGAGGCCCTGTTGCGGACCGTCGAAGGGCTCGGCGACGCAATGGCTGCGGCGTTGAAGAACGCGACGGGACAGGAGGTCTCTCCTGCCGTACTCGTGGCCGGAGTTCGCAGGGAGATCGAACACGGCAACGGTGGTGTCAGCGGGGGAGCAGCAATGCAGACTCCGACGATGCAGTCGGCGCCGGCGAAGTAGAATCGAAGTGGGTCAGTGAACATGTAGTTGATGTATGTAGTACAAAACTGGGGCAGACGAGTAATATCGTCGGCCCCAGTTTTTCTTTTTACCAAACCCTGTATATTTCCCGGCTTCCACTTATGTACATCTCGTGGTAGCCAGACATTTTCTCATTCATTTTTTTATTTTCTTCTGTGTCCGCGGTATACTTCTCCCAGCTTTTTTCGTAATCTGTTAAATTTTCATATTGAGTGACCATAATAACTCTATTATATTGCCCGGTCATGTCAGTTAAAATATTTATCGTTTCGCTATTACCGGACATAACTTCTTTAAACAATTTTGCTAGCTTGGAAGCATTGCCTGGTTTGCAAACAAAAGTATCATGAACTATTATCATAAGTTTTTTAAATTATTTAGTAATTAAAAAGTTTGGCAACTTGAGACCGACCCCGTTTGATAGCCGGTGTTAAACCACTTCACGCGATCTTCAGAAGAACCGTGGGTCCAATTCTCCGGAGTTACTCTGCCTTGGGTGCTAGATTGAATCCGGTCATCTCCAACCGCAGCCGCTGCATCAAGCGCCTCTGTTATTTCTTCGTCAGATTCAAAAACCCCTAAATCTTTAATTGAGTGTGCCCATAAACCAGCGAAACAATCTGCTTGTAGTTCTTGCTTAATTGAAAGTTCATTGGCTTGGGATGGGTTATTGCTTTGTTCACTTTGAACCTTATCCATTATCCCGAGTTGTTTTTGAACGTGGTGTCCAACTTCGTGGGCTATAACGTATGCTTGAGCGACGTCCCCACCTTTGGCTTTAAATCGTTTTTGTAATTCATCAAAAAAAGTTTCGTCCAAGTAAATAGTTTCATCTGCGGGGCAGTAGTGTGGGCCTACAGCTGAGCTGGATATACCACAAGAACCTTGGGTGGCATTTCTAAATAGAACTAACTTCGGCTCACGATAAGTTGTGTTAGCTTGAGCGAAAACTTTCTCCCACATGTCGTTGTTTGATCCTAGAACAGTGGAGACAAAGACTTCATAATTGTCAGCCCCTTCAAAGTCTTTACTGTTAACTTGCTGGTCGGTTGAGATTTGGCTGGTAGGGAGTTGGTTTAAAACATCGCCCACGTCGCCACCACCGATATAATTAAATAAAAGTATTGCGATAAATCCGACGATGCCAAGCCCACCTCCAATAGGTACTATCGAGCTTCCGCGACGATCGTCTACTGCGCCTCTGCTGGTTATTTTATTCCATAATGCCATAGAAAGATATTAGGTAATAAACCTTTTTGCCACAATGTCCAAAAGCTACAAAAACGACCTAAGGGATAAACACTGAAAGTAGTTACTTTGTTTTCTTAAGTAATTTCGCTTTCGCAATGTTAGCTTTAATGCGAAACTTAGTAATTTTAGATATTAATGCTAATGGCATTGGTTTGTCCAAAGGAAACTGAATGGACCCTTTTGCTCCCGCGTATTTTGCGAGTTCTTTTTTAAATTTACTCGTTGCAGAAGGAGTTGGATAAAAACCTATGTGCTTTTTAAAAGCACCAAAATAAACTAGAGGTCCTTGAAGTTTGTAGCCGGGCATGCCGTAACTAATTGATTCCTCTGCTTTAGGGGCAGCTTTTTTCACCGTGGAGCGTATGGCTAGTAATATTTTTTGAACATTCTTGGGGAAACCAGTGATGTAAGCATCGACACTACCGGGGACATTCTTCTTATTCATAGGTTAAATATTAATTTTTAGTTGATGAAATATCAACGATATTATAACAAAAGCCTTAGTGTTTAGACCACGGCTGATTGCTGGTTTTCGATTAGTTTTAGAATATCGCGGGTTCTGCTAAGATTAGGTTTGTTCAAGTAGAAACAATTGAAGGCTCGTAGCGTTATATTAAATTATAAAGCGATTACATGGAAGTTTTAGAACTAGTTAGAAAAGCTCAGCAGGGTGATCACAGCGCTTTTGGCTTACTTTTCGAGATGTTTTCTGATAAGATCTACCGCTTTATTTCTTATAAAATATCGGCAATTGAAGAGAGGGAAGACATCTTACAGGAAGTTTTTGTCAAAGTGTGGAAGGGCTTGAGCGGCTTAAAATTGGATCAGTTAAATTTCCAAGCCTGGATTTATAGAATTACTTTGAATACGATCAACGACTACTATAGAAAGCAGTATCGACAACCGGAACCGGTGGAGTTAAAAGAAGATGCCGCAAGCAAGTTTGATAATAGCGGCTACGATGAAAGCTTGATGGTTGCTAAAGTATTCGCACAGCTGAAACCGGAGTATAAAGAAGTTTTGGATTTAAGATATATAGAAGGGTTGGAGTTAGAAGAGATAGCGGGTGTCTTGGGAAAAACCAATTTAGCAGTGCGGATATTAATTCATAGAGCTTTAAAACAGTCCCGATTAATTTTGAAAGATTATGATATTTAGTTTCAATGAAGAAAAATTTAAGAGGGAGATCGGTTTGCTTAAAAAAATACCTAAGCATAACATCGACTCAACTAATAAGACTCGGATCAAAAGTTTATTGATGAACCGGATAACTTCCGAAACAAACTTTCCCGCCCAGCCTACCTTTAGTTTTAGTAGAAATTTATTTACGAATCAATTTTTTAGGTATGCTGCGACAATGTTCGTCGGGCTTGGGTTGGTTGGAGGTAGCGCTTTTGCTTCTAACTCAGCAAAACCAGGGGATTTATTATTTCCAGTAAAAAAAGTTACGGAACAGTTCCAGGTTAGTTTAACCGCTTCTAAGCAAAACAAGGCCGCACTTCATGCAAAAATTGCAGAAGAAAGAATTGATGATATGGAAAAAGTTCCAGAGCGTCATAAGGGTAACGCAAAAGTAGAAGCGGAAAAGGAAACTGCGAAAGCGGTGGAGATTTTAGTTAAAGTTCAAGATGAGTTGCTTGCTAAGGGTAATCTAACCGCCGCAAATGCAATAGCAGAAAATATAACTCGTTTACACACCAAAGCAGAAAAACACAAAATTCAAATCAAAGCTAAGAAGGAAACGCCGGATAAGGATAAAAAAGATAAAAAAGAACACAAGAATGATTCGGGCGAAAACAGTCACGAAAATAATGTCAATAAAAAAGAACATCTTGAGGAATCCGATAATTCCCATCGTAACAACAACCTAAAATATAAAGCCGAGAGTCATATAAGAGGCTTACTCGATCTTGAAGTTAAGTAGTCAGGGTTTTGTTACCAATTTGTAAAATATAAAAGAGACCAAGCAACTTGGTCTCTTTTATATTAGTGACACCCGGTTTAAAGCCGCCTATTTATTTCTTCTATCAGACCAGGACAAAAGAGCGATAATTAGTGAAATTTGCAGTAACCATACCAAAATTGTGGTTACCCAACCCGTCCACGCTACCCCAATACCTAGTAGAGGTAAAAACATAAAATTTCCTTTCTCTTTCAAATTTAATCTTTTGTCTTTATATCTTAACTATCTTAAGCAATTCCAGCAACAATGAAGGCGCTCTGATTGACCTGTAAATATATCTATAATAGGATGGTGTTATGAAAATTATTAAACTTACCAAGAAAAATCAATCAGAAATTATCAGCGAAGCCATTGAAGTTTTGAGAGCGGGAGGCTCGGTGGTTTATCCCACAGATACTTCTTATGGTCTGGGGGTTGATGTTTCTAATCCAAAAGCACTTCAAAAGCTGTATAAAATTAAAGAACGAAATGCAAAACAACCAATCCATATTTTGGTGCCGACAATCAATTTTGCAAAAAAACTGGTTCAATGGAATAAAATATCTGAACGTCTTGCTGATAATTTTTGGCCGGGCCCGCTTTCTATAGCATTGCCCTTGAAAGTGTCAGAAGTATATTATAAAAAAATCTCTAACAAGGAAGGATATCTAGGGTTACGTATTCCTAAAGCAAAACTTGCTTTGAGGCTGGTCCAAACATTCCGTAAACCTATTTCTGCCACAAGTGCTAACCCTTCTGCTAATTTGTCGGGCGGGTTTGATTCTTACTCGGCAGAAGATGTGATTAGTCAGTTCCAAAATCACAAGTATCAACCTGATTTGATTATTGATGCTGGGAATCTAAAGAAAGTTTCTCCCTCAACATTTGTAATAGTAAAGAGTGATATTGTTCGGATTCTTCGGGACGGCCCTGTTTCAGAGAATATGATTTGGAAAGTTTTGCAGAAACTGGAAAAAAAATCTAAAAACAATATTCAATAACTATTTAATTATTGCACAGCGTTGGAAAATTAATGCGCGCCTACGCCGATTAGGCCAGGGGATTTTTGAGCAAGTAATAAAACCTTTTTAAGAGTGTTTAAGTTCAGATCAGAAACCCTTTTAAATCTTACGCAGCTTTTACCTACATTAACTTTACCTAGGTCTTTGCTGTTTTTTTCTGCGATATAGTCCCCGTTATATACGGAACAAATGTAAAGACTGATATAATTTTTTTGATTTGCTAGAGCAATCGTTGGCCAGTTCAATATTTCTTTTTTGCTATTCCGGTAAGGGAAAGATCCGTACCCGAGCATGTTATAAGCAAAATGCGACTTTAATTTAGGCACCGTCTTTTGTATAAATTTGTGCAAAAATAAAATATCCTCTTGGCGTTCCTTGGGTACGGAGGCGAGGTAGCTCTCTACACTATCAGCCTTAATTTTTTTGAACATGTTCATAAATTAAGAATAACAAAAAACACCTGCTTTTAAAAGGTGTTTTTTGTTATTCTTAATTTATGAACATGTTCAAAAAAATTAAGGCTGATAGTGTAGAGAGCTACCTCGCCTCCGTAC
>JBKJSV010000052.1:0-3493 GCA_046595755.1 Candidatus Doudnaibacteriota bacterium
GCCATAAGAAGGCTGGGAGATTAGGCGGGTTAGCTAGGTCAAAGCGCAATAAAGAGCATAGTTCCGATCAAAGTCGCGAAGAATAATTAAAAATCCCGATATATTCGGGATTTTTAATGGAGCGGATTGGTGCTAAATTTCAGAACTGCAATTCTTGGGATTAAATAAGAACTTACATCTTCCTGGACTCGTGCACTAGTTATCGTCAGGTCTAGCATCAAACTCTCTTTGCATTCTACCCATCCATTGTTCCTTATTTTCGCCTGAGGTGGCTTCCAGGCTTTTAGTATGCTGTTTATGCGCATCATCTGATCCCATATGCGGCATTCCTTTTTGAATAATTTCCATTAAAGTATTTCCGGAGAATTTCATTTCACAAACGCCGCCAAATTCACGACATGTAAACGTTTTGCTCATATTGTTTCTTTAATTATTTTTATAATAGGTTACTAAAGTCTTATTGTCTATGAGTTGAGTAAATAAGACTAACAATTTTAACTAGATTTATCGCAATTAATCCTGCAAGCAACCAATAATCCAGAGTGTGGGCAAAAATTTGAACCAATACCCCCATTGATAATACAATTGTTCCGGCTATCAACGCTAGGCGATTTGATGTGTAGCGGTGCTGTGACTCTCTTTCATCTACAACCTTTCCTTCACCAACCAAAGACATGGCGACAACGTAAATTCCCAAAAAGACTGAGACTGAAATCATTTGCTCCATGCTCATAGAAGCAGAGTCACCTCGGATTAAAAATCCGGATATCAAGGCAATCAGCACCAGGAGAGCCAAATAGTAGATAATAATTTTCATATGGTTATTTTACGCTAAAAAGATTTTCTACGGAAACGTCGAAAAATCGAGCAAGATTTATTGCTAGCAAAAGAGATGGGGTATAGTTGCTTTTTTCGATCGCCACGATGGTTTGCCTTGATACCCCCACTGCTTCTGCTAGTTGCTCTTGCGTTATGTTTTTCTTAGTTCTCATTTCTCTAATATTATTCTGGATGGGCATACTTAATTAATTATCCAAATGTAAAGGTAAATGCTTCAAATCCAGCACCTTGAACCTCTAGCTCCAGGACTCGCTCTTTAGATTCAGTACTTTCAAATATGGTGTACAGTTCAGAGCCTGTAACTTTAACGGTTTTAATTAATTTCCCGTCAACAAAAACCTTTACATCTGCCTCTTTATTCCCACGCGCTACCATATGAACGTCTTGGGAGTAAAAATGGAGTCGGATTTTTCCTTGTTTTGAAACAAGCTTAGCCTCGTCATCACCAAATGACCAAAAGCCTTCTAAGGCGAAGTTGTTTAAAGGCAATTCTGCTGGAAGTTTGTATTCTTGTACTTTAGTGGAAGCGGTTTGATTTTTAGAAAGGAGTTCCAATCTGTTTAATCCAAAGTATATCTCCGGGGTTTTTACCTGTCTGGAGATGCTGGTATCCGCTAACTCATCCTCATTGCTGATGCCTAAAAGCTGCTGGATAGCTTGTTCGGTTTCTTGGTATTTTCCTTCTCCAAAGTGCGTATATACAATTTTACCTGTTTGGTCTATAAGATAATGAGCCGGCCAATACCGGTTATTGTACGCTTGCCAAGTTGCATAATCGTTGTCTTGGGCAACGGGGTAGTTTATACCGTGCCTTTTAATAGCAGTTTGCACGTTAGTGGTATCTTTTTCGAAAGCAAATTCAGGCGTATGAACACCGACCAAAACAAATCCGCTATCCTTGTATTTTTCATACCAACCAGTAAGGTAGGGAAGCGTCCTAATGCAGTTTATGCAACTGTAAGTCCAGAAATCTACAAGAACTACCTTGCCTTTCAATTGCTGCATAGTTAAAGGATCAGAGTTAAGCCAGTTGTTAATGCCCGTAAATTCAGGCGCTGTCCCATAGCTTTTAAGCTCCGTATTGTTCATAGAGTTGCCCTTGAGGTCATCAATTAAAGATTGACTCTCGGGATTTCTAGATTGATCTAAATAGACCCCCCCACCTATTAAGAGGACAACGATAATTAGTAAGTATGGTAGAATTTTGTTCATGTTAAAAATTTGGACTTAATGCTGGTATCGCTTCTAAGAGTTTTGCTTGTAGTACGGTATCGTATTGAAAATAAATAGCGATTGAAAGAAGTAGAATAACCACCCCAAATACCTGCTGTAGCCTATGCGCATAAGGAGCTATGCCCTTGATCTTTGTTGTTAAAGCTTGTCCTCCGTAGGCAATAGCAAGCATCGGTAGTCCAGCTCCAATTGCGTAAGCTACAAGTAATATGCCTGCGCGTACTAGATCTTGTTCCTGAGCAATCAAAGTTAGAATAGTCCCTAAAATGGGACCAGCACAAGGTGCCCAAACAATTCCAATCACCACACCGATCACAAAACCTCCTAGGTTTCCTTTGCCGGCCTTTTGGCCTGTCTGACTGGCTTTATTGATTAACCCGGACAAATGCGTAGTCATCCGTTCAAACGGAGTCGGCCAGATCATAAATAGGGCGAATATGGCCAGAATTACGGCCGCGCCATTTCTGAGTGCATTTGGGTGTAAGCCAAGATTTTGGATTATGAAATTGAGTGTTAGTCCTAATACTGCAAAGGTCAAAACAAAGCCCAAAGTTATGAATATCGGCCTGGTTTTACTTACTTGCCCTACGGATGTTCCTAAAATAATTGGTAGAGGCAATAAGATGCAAGGGGCGGCAATTGTAAGAATCCCCGCGAGTATTGCAATTAATATTTCAATCATTTTATTTTAGATATTTCTTTAGATTATCAATGTCTCCGCCGTTCCATTTGGTAACTTGGCTTTCATTGTTATCAATTTGGACAAAAGTATGCTGATAAGTTACTCCGTATTTCTGTTTTAACTCGGTATTGGAATCATAGTCAGTCTTAAGTACGGTAACACCGGCTGGAATTTCACTTGTTCTTGCTCGGAAGGCGCTGTCAGCTGACTTGCAGAGTGGACACCAGGGGGCATGAAAGAATAAAACCACCTTATTACCGGCTTTTTGCTCAGATTCAACAGTAGTAGATGAGTAATCCTTATAGGATCCTTGCTTCTGCATCATGGTTTCAGTGTCAGCTACCATTTTAGTATCATCCTTTTTCATTGCGTCTTCAGTAGGTATGGACTGCTCCTTCGTAGAATCGCCAGTTCCCATCATACGCTCCTGGGATTTTTCTTCGTTTTTTCCTTCCATCATATTGTTTTCTTGCCGATTACCATTCTGTACCATGGCCCAAGCTATTCCTACTCCTACTAATAAAACTAAGGCGGTTGAAACAATTACAATCTGTGAAAACCCTTTTTCTTTGTTCATAAGTATTTTTACTTTAATTAAATTTATTTTAACGAAGTAAAATACCAATGTCAAGTTAACTTTACATTTATAAGCCCGAACCGTAGATCGAGTAATGTGCACAAACAAAAAAACGGAACAAATCCGTTTTTTGCTTTGGAGCGGGTAGCGGGAATCGAACC
>JBKJSV010000096.1:0-3504 GCA_046595755.1 Candidatus Doudnaibacteriota bacterium
TAAGGGTTATGAGCTGGCCAACCATCTTGGAAATGTGCTAGTAACTGTAAGTGATGCACGTACAGCTAATTTCACAGGGCTTGTTGTAACCGGATACAATGCTGTGGTGATGAGTGCGAATGATTATAGTGCGTTCGGCGCCCCGATGGCCGGCAGAAGTTATGTATCCAGCCCATCTTATAAATATGGAATGAACGGCCAAGAGCAGGACGATGAAATTGCTCCTGGTATTTACACTGCACAGTTCTGGGAATATGATAGTAGATTAGGTAGAAGGTGGAATACTGATCCGGTAGTTAAGCAATGGGAAAGTCCATACGCCACATTTAATAACAGCCCAATTAAGATTGCGGATCCGAATGGAGATGATCCTGCGCCGCCCAACAGATGGAGTACACCCGCAGTTCCTATTCCTGCGGCAAAAGCAAGTATTGCTAGTGGTGCCAAAAACATAACTCCGAATACACCAAAAACTACAACTTCTTTTCCGGCTGCAAGTAGACACGCAGCAGCACCAATTCCAATTGCAGCTACACCTGTTGCATCTGCTGCGCCAATTGAAATAAATCCAAATTTGACTGGCCCACTTCCTCGGAGTAATGGTGGGGTTATCGCTGCCACTCCCGAACCTGAGTATATATCTACTGCAACTCTTCCCGCCGCATGCACAGATGCAAATGCTGCCTTACCTTCCAACATATCAACATATTCATTTAACCGTGATGCTTTAGACCCTTCGACAACCGGCCACAATATTAACGGCCTGACATATGCAGGATCAAATAACCCAACAACGTTTAATGGAGATTATGATTATACGTACGTCCCAACTAGCCTTGCTGATTATCCTGCAATTGGGCATGATAGGCGTTATGATCAATTAGGAGCTGTAGGTGGTAATGCCTTATTTACAGATACGAGAGCTATTGGAGCAGACATGGTATTTGTAGGTCAAGAAATGCAAATCGCAATGAACTCTAATGTGGATAATTCCACTAGGTTTAATGCAGCTATGTTAGCAGTTTTATTGGGAGGTGCTTCTATGCCAAAAACAATAGTTAAGATGACAACCTCTCCAACCACTTTTACTTCTTATGCATCAACGTGGTTTAATATAAGTAATCAGGGAGTGACAAACAGACCATCTTCTCCTGCAGTTCCGTCTGGTCAATAAAATAATTATGATTAAATCTTATCTAAAAATTGTTTTAATGTTTGCCTTTAGTGTTTTTCTTACGTCCGCTTGCAATTTGGCTCCGGGAAGTTATCCCTATGCTGAGAGGTATGAATTGGATGTAAATGAAACCACATTAATACAAGCAATAGAAAATTTCAAAAAAGATAATCCACAATACAATATACCAGACACAGTTGAAATGAAAGATGGTAGAAGAAATGCAAAGGATTACTGGTATCATATATATTTTTATTTTCCAGATGAAAATAAAGTTGTTAAAACTTGGACGCGTCCCGCAGATGAGATCAATAAAACCACATTTGCTTTTATTGGCGTACATGATGGTCTTGGACTTGGGAAATGGAAATTTATAAATAAAGATTTTAGCCGTTCTGATAATGATAAACAGAAGGAAATATTTGAAGCTCGGATTTTGCAAAAAGTAAAAGAGTACCTAAAGAAATAGCGGTCGTCTAAGCTTTTATCACCCGCGTTTTTAAATAAAAACCAATCTCCCATGCCCGTTGAATACTATTACGAACCTGACGCGAGAACAAAAGGCTTTGAATCTTTTCATGCTTTGATGAGTAAATACGATTATGATTTATCGCAGGCAGAAAGCAAGCCCGAACAGACTTTAATCGAGCACACCTTAGTAGATATCATCCATAGTGATCCGATCTTCTTTGATCCCTACATGGAGCTTTACCATTTTTACAACCAGTTCACCGGCTATGAAGAGCAGGCAGCAACAATGCTGGAAGAAGCCTACACGCTGGCCCTAAAAATGATAACCGACAAAAAAGGCAACTGGCCCGATGTGATAGAATGGCACTGGCAGGAAAACCGCAACGTCATCCGCGCATTGATCGGTGGGGCAATCACAAGATGGAAAGAAAACAAACCAGCTCTTGCACGAGTTACGCTGCGCAACATTTTAAAAACAAACCCTTCAGATAATCCCGGTGTACGTTTTTTAATCCTTGCCATCAATGAAAAGATGAGCTACAAAGCGTATGAGAAACGTTTTGAGCAGGGCAGCACACTTGCACACATAGCGTCCGATTGGTTCAGAGAGAACAGTAAAAAATACCCGGAAGATTTTGAGTGGTGGGAGAAGGCAATGGTAGAAATGGAAAAAGAATAAAATAAAAACCCGCCCAGGCTTGTAGCTTGGGCGGGTTTTTCGTTGTGCAGAAAAGCAATCTACTCTTCCTTGTCCTCATGTGCGTTGATCGCCTGCAGCAGTTCCAGCATTGGTGTAGCCGCATCGCAGAGCTCGCGGCCATCGAGTGCCGGCACATTACGTGCAGCGTCCGCGTGTATCACGCGCAGGCCCGTAAATAAAGCATGTTGTAAATCTTTTGCGAACTCTTCCGGATCGGGGTGTCGCAGCTCAATGATGAGCTTCTTTTTTTTGATAGTGAACATAGAGTAATGATTTAGGAAAAATAAGGAGGCCCTGCGAAGGTTTCCTGTGCTCATTACTGAGGCACCGCGGTCGTTTCCGATTCGCAAACCATGCAAGGCCGTTACAAAATTAGTGAACTTCATAGAGTAATGATTCAGGAGCACCAAATATATAAGCGTCCTTAGAGCGAAGTCAAGGAAAAAGAGCAGGTAAATAACGCGTTGGTTAGCAAAAAGGGAGAGAACCGTCAGGAACTCTCCCTTTTTTACGGAGAAAACTTAAAAAGGGAAAAAAATTACTGATACGCTTTACGCGTGTGCGCATCACGCAGGAACGCATCCATTACAGCAAGCAAATTATTACGGTCCGCTTCCTTGAGCGAATCAATATCCTGCAAACGCTTGAGTGTTTTTTTATCCACCTTACCTAATGTTCCTTCACCGGCTAAGTAATCGAGCGACACAGCGAAAGCATCCGCAATGCGCTTGGCAGCATCAATAGAAGGTGAAGCGTCGCCGCGTTCATACTTACCGATCATTACCCGCGATACCCCGCTTTTTTCTTCCAGCTCGCTTTGCGACCAGCCTTTTTGCTCACGCAGTTCAGCAATTCTTTTTTGAATGTTCATATCCGAAGAGAAACTTTTTTGTTTGACAGACAGTGTTTTACCAAAAATACGGGAACTATCGGATAGCTGCATGACTTAAAAGATTGACAACAAAGAAAGGAAAAGATACATTTGTATCTGATAGTTACATAACCAACGTGGTCAATTAAATTTATCAACAGCCGAAACCCTATGCATAGCCTCAATACACTCAACCCCGAGCAGATCATTTACACGAACGCTTATTTAGAATTAGCAGTATTAGGCGGTGTGCGCTTGGAAGGATTAGACAGAATGCGTGTAACGCTC
>JBKJSV010000060.1:0-8975 GCA_046595755.1 Candidatus Doudnaibacteriota bacterium
TCACGTTTGTCGAAAATATGATTTCCTCCCGTGAAGGCATCAATTTTTAAGACGTCCAGTTCAGCCATAGTACCTAGCGTAACGCCTTTGCCGTGTGCCAGATTTTCAACGTTAGCAATGATAAAATCTGGCTGATATTTTTCCCTAACCTGGGGCACAACTTTAAGCAAAGCTTTTCTACCAGGCTTGCCGATGGCGTCCCCAAAGAAAACAATTTTTTTCATTACCTTGCATACTCGATAACGCGTTTCTCTCGAATTACGTTAACTCTAATTTCTCCTGGATATTTCAGTTCATTCTCAAATCGATTTGCAATATCACGCGCAAGTTTTTGTGCGCCCCAATCATCTATTTTATCTGGATGAACAAAGACCCGAATCTCGCGACCAGCCTGAATTGCATAAGTTTTTTCAACTCCGTCATAAGAGTTAGCGATATTTTCAAGATCTTCCAAACGCTTTACGTAATTTTCGTAGCTATCCTTTCGAGCGCCTGGACGGGAACCAGAGATATTATCAGCCGCATCAATAATAGCTGACTCTAAAGAATTGTACTCAGTATCGCCATGGTGGGAAGTAATTGCATTGATAATTTTGTCATTCAAATTAAACTTCTCAGCAATTTTCTTTCCAATTTCAACGTGGGTACCTTCCATATCTTGATCCAGCGCCTTACCGATATCGTGTAGCAAAGCTCCTTGTTTAGCGGCCATAACGTCAGCGCCCAACTCCTCAGCCATTAAAGCTGATAGTTTGGCCATCTCTACAGAGTGACGTAGTATGTTTTGTCCGTAAGAGGTTCTAAATCTTAAGCGACCAATCAACTGAATCAGCTTTGGTGGGAAAGACGTAATACCCAATTCGTAGACAGCTTCTTCTCCAGCAAGCTTAATCATTTCACCTACTTCTTGTTTGGACTTCTCGTAAGCTTCTTCAATACGCGCTGGGTGAATACGGCCGTCCTGCAACAATTTTTCCAAAGTTAACTTTGCAATTTGTCTTCTAATAGAATTGAACCCGGAAATAACAACAGTGTCTGGGGAGTCATCAATAAGAATTTCTACGCCCATCATCTGTTCGAAAGAACGGATATTTCTACCTTCTTTGCCGATAATTCTACCCTTCATCTCTTCACTAGGAATGTGCACGATTGTAGTAGTTGTCTCCGCTGTAACTTCGGAGGCACAACGTTCGATGGCATGAGCAACAATTTCTTTAGCTGTGCGATCGGCATCTTCCCGAGCCATAGCAACAGTCTTGCGGGTTAATGCCAGCATTTCTTCTTTTATTGTTTTCTCAGTGTTATCCATCAAAAGCTTTTTCGCATCTTCACGAGTCATCCCAGCGATTTCTTCTAGACGCGCAATTTGCTTTTGCTTAAACTCTCGCATCTCATCTTGGAGCTTACGAGTTTCATCGTTTTTCTTTTCTAGATCCAGTCTTTGCAAGTCCAAGTTTTTAAACTTCGCTTCCAGATCTAACTCTTTTCTTTCAATTCGCTGTTCAGAACGAATTATTTGCTGACGGAATTCATCCTCTTGTTTTTTGACAGACTCTGTCATCTCTAAGACTTTTGTCTTAGCTTCCAAAAGAATTTCTTTTTCTTTAGCTTTCGCTTCTTCTAACATTTTTTCTACTCGAAATTCAGCATTCCCCATTTTCTGTGCGACCTGAATTTTACGAAGTAGATAACCAATCGCCAAGCCGGCAATCAACGCTACCAGTAAATAAATATATAACATAAAAACCTTTACTTTAAAGTAGAGTAAAGCTTTTTGGTTTTAGATATCTCTAAAAGGTTTCAGTTTGCACCGAAAATTATCGCAATTCTTCTTTTTTTACTGACACAGGAACAGGAAGCAGTTTAGCTGCTTTGAAAAGTTTTTGAAAAAAATCTCTAAGAATTGAATATAGAAACATACTATTTAACCGAAAAGTTACTCAAGCTGATTAAATACTCATTAAGCAGACTATACCCTATTTGGAGGTTGCTGTAAAGGATTGACTTTGAGCCGCTTTACTGTTACTTTAAGGAGATTTAGGCAGGACTTTGAGCCGCTAGGTCACCCATTCTTTCCAATCCCCAGGAGGGGAAATGACAATCTTCAAGCCATTTAAAGTGTTTTGGACATGGCTGGTGGGTTCCCCTCAGACGCTACGTGCCATCCCGTGGAGAAAAGCGGACAGCGCGTCTAACGGTTCCCCCGCCAGGACTCCGGAGGAGTCGGTCTTCTTTCTACATCAGAAGATACTTTTCCGCCTCTTCATACTGAAACTCGGGCTGGAAAACATTCGCTACAATCTGTCGCAGGGGGCGATCCCCATCACGGAGATCGTCGATTTCTGCGAGCTTCTGAACCCTCTGTACGACGAGCACTTCCGACCTTCGGGGGAACCAAACCCGGAGGGTCGCCTGCAGCTACTCCTTTGCGCGGTGGAGAAAATCTCCCGGCCAAATGCCTCCGCCAGCTCGCCTAACTATACTCGTGTCAGGGAAGCGCTAAACCAGGTTCTCGACCACCTTGATTCATTCGGTGGGTACAAGGATCTGGTGCAGCGAACCCAGCCCGCGGAGACGATCACACCCGAGAACGTTTACTTACAAGGCGAGGGGTTCGGGCCGGAGTCGGTTGCATCGATCATCGCGAAAATCGATGAGCAATACGTCGAACATGAACCCGATGGCAGGAACCACCCTCGTAAATCTCTGCAAGGGGAGCTCAGGGAGATCAGCTCGGTGGCAGAAACCATCGCGCTCGAGAAAGACAGGCATGTCGACGCAATGAATCGCGCTGCGACCTTCTACTTCCAGGCTCACCTGCTCCCATTGACCCGAGCGATCACCCTGCTATTAGACAAGGCGAAAGGCGAGGGAGTTCCCATTGGGGTGCCTTTTCGCCCGGCCGGCGCCTGACAACGGGCTTGCGCGGCAACCAAAAGTTTGAAGATTTTACCCGAAACACCTGACAATCCAATTGTCAGGTGTTTTCGTTTGGTCTATTATAGAAATATGATAGAAGTAAACCAAAGCGCTCCAACCTTCAAGTTACCCGACTCGGACAACAACACTGTAAGTCTGGAAGAATTTCGTGGCCAGAAAAATGTTGTACTAATTATTTACCCAGGAGACGACACTCCCGGCTGCATTTTACAACTTACCGCCGCAAAAAACGATTCTCCACTTTTCGAAGAGCAACACGCAGTAATCTTAGGAATTAACCATGAAGACAGCGTGTCTCACAACAACTTCATTCACAAGTATGATCTAAGCATGCCGCTCCTCATAGACGAAGGTCGCAAGGTTATAGAAAGCTACGGTGCAAAGACGGTCGAAAATGGCGAAGAAAAAACTATTCGATCAGTTATAATTATCGACAAGATGGGCGTTATTAAATACATAAACCGCGGCTCTCCCGAAACATCAGAATTAATAAAAGTTTTAAAAGAAATTAACATTGCACAAAATAATTAAAAGAAACCCCATGTACGAAGCTAAAAAATTCGATTCGATAAAACAACTTGATGGCATCTCTGCAAAAACAATGCAGGACCATTATAAGCTCTACGAAGGATACGTAAAAAAAGCTAATGAAATTGAAGAAAAGCTAAAAACAGTTGACCGCTCCGCTGCAAATCAAATCTACTCTGACCTTCGAGAATTGAAACTTGAATACTCTTTCGCAGTTGGCGGAATAAAAAATCATGAGATTTACTTCGGCCATCTTGGCGGACAAGGTGGAGAACCATCAGGACCTTTGTTAGAAATGATCGTGAAAGACTTTGGGTCCTTCGACGCTTGGAAAGAAGATATGAAACAAACCGGTATAGCCGCACGCGGCTGGGTCTGGCTAGGATTCGATTGGCAAACAGGAAAGCTGTTTAACTACTTAGGTGACTCTCAGAACGCCTATCCAGTCTGGAACACTACGCCCCTTGTCGCGCTGGACACATACGAACACGCATACTGGGCAGATTATGGAACGGCAAGGGCAACTTACATAGATGCCTTTTTCAAAAATCTGAATTGGGCACCAGCAGAAAAAGTTGTAAAAGATTTAGGGATAGAAAAGATGTTGGGCTTATAAAAAATAAGTTCGTCCGAACAAAAAAACCCCGGTGGATACCGGGGTTTTAAAATTCTTATTTAGCGCTCTTTTTTGCTTCGTTTGCTGCAAGCTTTTCTTTTCTTGAAATGATTTGTCTTGCCTTCTCTTTTCCTTTTCGTAATCTTGGGGAATTATCTTGTCGTCCTCTAACGTAGTAAAGCTTAGCCTTAGCAACATCGCCACCCTTAACTATTTCCAGTTTAGCGATATTTGGTGAATGCAAAGGATAAATACGTTCCACACCTACTCCGCTTGCAATCTTACGAACCATGAATGTAGCGTTAGCTCCGGTACCACCCTTACGAGCAATAACTAAACCTTCGAACATCTGGATTCTCTCTTTATCACCTTCTTTAATTTTTTGGTGAACTTTGACAGTATCACCAACTTTAAAGGCTGGCATGTCGGTTCTGTGTTGAGTTTCTGAAATGTGTTTTACAATTGGCATCTTCTTTAAATTATTCTTTGAAATTAATTAGATTCTTGAAAATGAGACTTTAAGTTTTTTAAAACTTTTTTCAAATCTTCCGGCAAAGGCGAGTGTGCCTCTATCCATGTTCCGTCTGGTAGCTGCACCTCAATTTTGCTAGCGTGCAAAAATTGCCTGTGCAAATCTGGTAAACTTAGTTTTCCATAAAGAGCATCCCCGACTATTGGGAAACCACCAAACACCTGAGATGAAAAGTGTACCCGAATCTGATGGGTACGTCCTGTATGCAAGTTTACACGAATTAGGGTGCATTCGTCAACCTTCTTAGCGGGGACTTCCGGCCTTAGATACTCCAAAACTGTGTACTCAGTTACAGAATCTTTAGCGTCCTTTGGCAAATGAACGGTCATTCTTCTAAAGTCAGTTGGATGCTTACCTATTGGATCATTAATAAAACCATGCTTCTGGGGAATGTGCCCACCGACCAAAGCGATGTACTGTTTTTTTATCTTCCTGGTGGCAAAAGCATCTTTTAGATGCTCGAACATTTTTTGAGTCTTGGCCACTAGCATTACCCCGGACGTGTCCTTATCCAAACGGTGAACTATGCCCGGTCTAATCTCGTCCTCTCCAACCGCTTTTATACCCTTATACTTTTGGACCAAGCCGTCCGTTAAAGTTGCTCCTTTATAACCAGGAGCGGGGTGGACCACCAATCCGGCAGGCTTATCTAGAATTAAAATATCGTCATTCTCGTATATCACTTTTATATCAACGTCCATCGGAGCAACCACTAAGTCCTCGACGTAATCGTAATCAACTTTATCGCCAAGGCGAACAACATGTTTCCCCTCTAAAACCTGATCACCGTTGACAGTAACTTTTCCCGCCTCGACATCCTTTTGAATTCGACTTCTAGAAATTTCTTTGAAAGAGTCCGCTAAAAAGCGATCCAAGCGTAATTTATTTTGTTCAACTATAAAATTCTTCATAGTTCTTTCGAAATCAAATCTGGACGAATCTTTTTTGTTTTCTTCAAAGCCTGATCTGCACGCCAGATCTCTATCTCGGCATGGTTACCTGAGAGTAGTACTTTCGGAACACCTAAAACTTTTTTTCCTATTTTTAGTTTCTCCGGGCGTGTATATTGCGGAAACTCCAAAATATTTGCGTTCTTACCATTTTTTGAAAATGTATCACCTGCCACCGATTCCGATTTTCCTACAACACCGGGGATAAAACGCGAAATTGTCTCGATCATAACCAAGGCAGGAAGTTCGCCTCCCATTAAAACATAATCTCCGATAGAATATTCCTCGTCGACCATCGTGGATATTCTTTCATCAAACCCCTCATAACGACCACTAACAAAAATTAAACGATCTTGTTTTGCCAGTTTTTTCGCTTCCTCTTGTGTAAAAATTTTTCCTGCGGGAGTAAGTAAAATAATTTTAGTTTTCTTTTTTTTATTCTTTGTGGTTACAGCTTTGATTGCCCTTTGCATTACATCAGCCTTAAGAACCATACCAAAACCGCCGCCATAAGGACGATCGTCCACGGTATGATGAGCATCGGTACTCCAATCACGAAGATTGTGCCCTGTGATCTCAATCAGTTTTTTGGCGTGCCCTCGAGCAATAATGCCTATCTTTTTATAATCCCCAATTAACTCGGGGAAGATTGTAATAACATCGAATTTCATAGGATCATATTAACAGAATTGGGGAATTAAAAAAATCCCGCTTTGAGGGCGGGATTTCATTTCGCTTTTATAGTTTGAACTCATCCATATCTAGGCCGTCATCTGCGCCGTGGGAACGCGGTGCTTCTGGAGCACTGTGTGCCGCATCGTGATGCGCCATCTGAGGGCGAGTAGAGCCTTCTGGCTCATTTATTTTCAAGTTTACGCGAGCTTTTCTCTTGGCACCAACCACGCGTAGCAATGTTCTTATTGCTTTAGCGGTTTGACCCTGACGTCCGATAACCTGGCCCATATCTTGTTGATTCAAGTGAAGAGTAATTAATACTCCCATTTCATCAACCGATCGTTCGGTTTTTACATCATCCGGGTGGTCAACAAGAGCTTTCACTATATACTCTACAAACTGCTGGTCTTGTTCGTTCATCTGTTTTTCCGATTCTACATTAATGGGGCTTTCGACCTGATTTGTAAGCCACTATGACTACAGAATAAGATATTTTCTGCAGGCAGTCAAACAAAAATCCCGACCAAAGTCGGGATTAAATAACTTATTCAGCTTTCGGCGCTTCTGCTGGAGTTTCCACTGCGTTTTCCGTTGGAACTGCTTCTTCTGTTGCTGTTTCAGCTTTCGGCGCTTCTGCTGCAGGAGTTGCTTCAGGCTTAACTGCTTCGACAGGTTTTTTAGGAATATTGAATGCTTTTACTTTATCTGCTTTCAGAATTCCTTTTGTGACCAACATGTTATGAACGGTCGGGGAGATATTTATGTTTTGATCTATCCAGTACTGAAGCTTCTCAGCGTTCTTTACTACTAATTCTTTATTATGAGGATTATAGCTTCCCAAAATTTCCTGGAATTTCTTAGAAACGTGAGATGTCTTTTCAGCCAAAACTACTCTGAAGTGAGAGTGGTTCTTTTTTCCTGCTCTTTGAAGACGGATTGTTAACATTGTACTTATTTTTCCGAGTGAGTTATTAAAATTAGTTCTTGCTAATAGTACCAAAAACCTAAGAAATAGTCAATCCTGCTGACTAATCCTCTATTAGTTGGGTTTGGCCTTCTTGAAATGTCTGTATAGGTACCAAACAACCCCAGCCAAAAGAACCGCTATTATAAAATAATCCAAGCCATGTAAGTAGTCTCTCAAACTAGCCCAGTTCTGTCCCAATTTTAAACCAATATATCCCAAGAAAAATGACCAAATAAACGAACCGACAAAAGAAAAGAGTAGAAATTGTTTAATATCAACTTTGGCGACGCCAGCTGGGAATGAAATAAAAGTTCTCACAACGGGTAACAACCTACCGATAAAGTTAGAGGCTACTCCATATTTCTGAAAGAATCTTTCAGCGCTATCCAGATCTTCGCGCCTGATAAGAATATATTTACCATATTTTTCTATCAAAGGTCTTCCACCGTGATAACCGACCGCATAAAGAACTGCGGAACCAACGACCGAACCAATAGCCCCCGCTAGCGAAATTCCTAAAAGTGTAAATTTGCCGATACTAACTAAATATCCGGCAAATGGCATTATGATTTCAGATGGTATTGGGATCGCGGAACTTTCTAGGGCCATCAGTATGCCCACTCCCCAGTAACCGCTGGCGGAGATAACACTCGTCACAAAACCACTAATATAGGCAATTATTTCTGTCATTTGGAATCAAATTTTAGTAATTATTTCGCGAAGACTTGTGCTTGTTCTATTTTTATAGATAAGATTTTCGAGATACTATCGTCGCCCATCGTAACACCGTATAAGGTATGCGCCTGACGCATGGTTTCTCTATTATGTGTCACTGTCACAAATTGAGTACTGTCCCCTAATGTTCCGAGTATCTGAGCGAAGCGGATAGTGTTAGCTTCATCCAAAGCAGCATCGACTTCATCCAGCATTACGAATGGAGATGGAAAACACGATAGGAGGGCGCAAAGCAAGGCTATAGAGGTTAAAGATCTTTCTCCTCCGGAGAGCGCGGAGATGCTCTGCAGTTTTTTGCCTGGAGGCGTAGCTTTTATATCAATACCAATTATATCATTAGTGCCCTGTTCGTATTTTTGCAATAATTTTTCTTCAGGAGTTAGATTTTTTTCCACTTCCTCGTCTTCTGACTCTTCAGAATCAATAGCCGATTCTTCCGCTACTTTATTAGCTTTATCTTCTTTTGCATGCACAGCGCTTAAGTATGCTCTTCCGCCGTTAAATAAAATTCGGAAGTAACTTTCGAACTTTTCGTTAATTCTCTCGAACGAGTCACTGAACTGCTTCTTGATATAACCATCTAATTCTTCAATGACCTGTCGCAAATCAGAAACACCTTTTTGTAAATCTAAAATTTGGCCACTTAAATATGTGTAACGCTGTTCAGTTTCTTCGTATTCCTTAAGGGTGAGCTCATCAATTCCGCCAATCATATTTAATTGAGCTTTTAATTTCTGAATTTTATGCTCAAGGTTTTCAGTTGTGACCTTCCCGGCTTGATCGTGCTTTTGCTCTTCGATCACAGCAAAACCATCCGGTGTCAAAGCTGTTTTGGCTTCTATGATTAATGAATCTCTTAGCGTATCAACTTTTGCCTTCTCTATTTGTAGGAGCGACTCTTGGTCCTTAACTTTTGAAAGAATATCTTGCTTATGTCTATAGGCACGCTCCTCCTCTAAGACCAATCCCTTTTTTACTTGCTCCTTAGAATGATACTCGGCGATGCTTTGCTCTAAGTGGGAGATGTCCTTT
>JBKJSV010000081.1:0-3526 GCA_046595755.1 Candidatus Doudnaibacteriota bacterium
ACCCCAGATTCGCACCGTCTACACTATCTGAAGTAGTGCCCAGCGTGGCTCCCTGAGACACCTTGGCTTTTGTTGATTTTTTTGCAGCTTTCTTCTTAGTGCTCTTCTTAGCTTCCTTCTTCTTGGTTTCCGGCTTTTTTGCAGCTTTCTTTACGTCTGCTTTTTTCTTCTTAGTAGGTTTCTTCTTAGTAGATTTTTTAGTTTCCTTTGATGGATCTGGTTTAGAATCATCTGGAGAAATATTAGCTTGCTCCGAGCCCGTTGCATAAGCCTGTACGAACCCCCGTTCCATCTCGGCAGCATAAGCGGGATAAGCTCCGCCTAAAAACACAGCCAAGGCGAATAAAACTAAAACATATTTCATACTTCATGAATATTTAATATTAAAATAAAACAACCTTCTGGGGACAGAAGGTTGTTTTATAGAAGTTTTAAGCTGCAACTGGAGGCTGCGGCTCTTCTTGTTCAGGAAATAGTTTTTTATATAGAGTACCCAATACACCGTTCACAAACTTACCCGAGGATTCTCCACCAAATGTTTTGCCCAGCTCTACAGCTTCATTTATGGCAACTTTAGGAGGAACTTCCTTAGCAAACAGTAATTCATAGATCCCTACCCTAAGGATGTTTCGATCAATTACTGTGATCTGATCCAATGGCCATTCCGGAGCGGTTTCGACAATAGTCTTGTCGATTGCTTCAAGATTAGACTCTACGCCACCCAAAAGATCGTATATAAAAGTAGCGTCTTCCAGCCCAGGAGCTAATTGCTCGATATTATGCTTCGCTAAATCTTTTATAGAATCATTCTTGCCGTTAAAATCCCACTCGTACAGAGTTTGCATGGTAACGGTTCGTGACAAATGTCTATTGGCCATTAATTTACTTCGTTAAAATTATTTAACTTTTCGAACTTGGCGTCCTTTGTAGTGTCCACAGTTCTTGCAAATTTCATGTGCTCTGACAGGACCTTCGCAGTTTTTACAAACCGCAAAAGATTTCTTGACGAGGTGATCGTGCGAACGTCTCTGGTTTCTACCTGATCTGGTTTTGTGCTTTTTTGGTACACCCATTGTGTTTGAAATTAATATACTGGGTTAATTTTAAAATAAACACGCCGAAATGTCAACGTAGCAGACCTTTCCAGACTTTTTCTACTCCCCTTACCTTCTACCCTTTATACGTTCCAGAAATTAAATAAACATGAATAAAAAGGCAAAAGACTTCTGCTGAGAGCCTAATAAATATAGCTCGGCAAAAGTCCTTTGGGTTGCCCCCAAACCGTACGAGACGAGCTTAGGAGCCATGATATATTTTTGTTTAATATAGTAATATACCTGAATTGCTAGGAAATGTCAAGGGGTCTTGTTGTATTGCTTTAAAAATAAAGCTCCAAAACAAAGTGCCCCCAACTCGTAAGAGTGGGGGGCACTGTGAGTGTCATGACGCCGGTGATCTGCACCGGGGTCTGGTCCGAATCCTCATGTTCTCTCCATCAGGTCGCGCGATGCGACCTGGGTTGGACGCTGGCTCGCCGCGGCTAGAAGCTCGCGGAGGTGCCGACGTCGCCGATGGGAGCGCGCGCGGGTCGAAGGGTGAAATAATTCATCCACTTGTCGAAGCGGTTGGGCGGATTCGAACGGGTCATGTAAACATCCTCCTGAGATGTGGTCAGACGCGGGCTGGAAAGCGCCGCATCTCCGAGTGCCGCGATGCGATACCGCGACTGTCGTAAAGACACATTACCACATTTCTCACTAAAATGTCAAGCATATATCCTAAAAAATACTATAAAACCGCTTAAATAAGCGGTTTTTATGAGATAATTTTTGAGACAATACACGGTAAAGTACGCTTAAAACAGAAGCACCCCGTTCAACAAAACAAATGTTGAACGGGGTGAGGCTTCCATGCTGACCTGCTGGCGAACTACGACGCGAAGGGCTCTTCTCCGCCGAGGGAGACGATGCCGACGCCGCTGACGACCCGGCTGCGACTGAGCACGCTACTGACTTCCTTCTTGGCGCGAATCGGCTTCATGGCTGCGACGATCGACGTGACGGTGAGCTTTGCCTGCGGGTGGATGCGGTGCATGGTAATCTCCTCCTGGGAGATGGGACGCGGTTCTTACCGCGTCGTTGGTACAGTAATTTTAGCATATTGCTGTACAAAACAAAATCCACCAGTTTAAACTGGTGGATTCAGAATCTATATGATTACCTCAAATTAATACATCGACTCAGGTGAAGGGGTTTTCTTCCCTTCCGGCTCAGGCTTGTCCACTATAATCGCCTCAGCTGTAACTAAGGTCGAAGCGATAGAAGTAGCGTTCTCCAAAGCTAGACGAGTGACTTTAACTGGATCCACAATACCTGCTTCCATTAAGTTCTTTTTACCAGCCTCCCAATTAGATTCTTGATAAGCGACAAAGTCGTAACCCTCATGCTCGCCGCTTTGCAAAACATACTCAGCTACCTTGTCCGGAGAAACTCCAGTATTAACAGCAATCTGTCTCAAAGGCGCTTCTAATGCAATCCGAACCATCATTGCGCCAATTTTTTCATTCTTGGAAAAATTCGCTGAGTCCATCATGTAGTCCTCAAGTTTCGGTGCAATCTTTACCAACGCTGCACCCCCACCGATAACAATACCCTCTTCCACGGCAGCTCTTGTAGCGTTAAGGGCATCTTCAATCTTAAACTTTTTAGCTTTCATTTCTGTCTCTGTGAAAGCCCCTACCTTTATAACACCAACCCCTCCTGCCAAACGAGCCAAACGCTCTTGCAGTTTTTCTTTATCAAATTCAGACGTAGCCACTGACCATTCATTTTTTATCTGAGCAATGCGTGCCTCAATCTTAGCCTTATCGCCTTGGCCATCAATTATTGTAGAGTGTTCTTTAGTGGCGATAACTCTACGCGCGGAACCTAAGACATCAACACCGGCATCATCCAATTTCATCCCCAGGTCATTAGAGACCACGGTGGCACCGGTCAAAGCTGCAATATCCTGGAGCATCTCCTTGCGTCGATCCCCATAGCCAGGAGCTTTGATTCCTAAAACGTTAAAAGTGCCTCGCAATTTGTTCAAAACAAAAGTGGTTAGCGCTTCTCCTTCGATGTCTTCCGCAATAATTACCAAATCCTTTTTTCCAGAACCGGCTAATTTTTCGATCAAAGGTAAAACTTCCTGAACTGAGGAAACCTTCTTATCTGTTACAAGCACCGCCGCGTTCTCCCAGACAGCTTCCATTCTTTCGGGATTCGTAACCATATAGCCAGACACGAAACCCTTATCGAAACGCATCCCTTTAACGGTTTCCTTTTCTAGCCCAATCGTTTGACCTTCCTCAACAGTAATTACACCGTCATGCCCAACCTCTTCCATCGCTTCCGCGATTAACTTTCCTACTTCTGGATCAAGAGAAGAAATCGTTGCAACCTGCTCAATCTCTTCCTTAGTTTTAATTTCCTTTTTAACTTTGTTTAGTTCACTAACCACGAATTTAACGGCTTTGTCCATGCCT
>JBKJSV010000026.1:0-4217 GCA_046595755.1 Candidatus Doudnaibacteriota bacterium
GATGCCTGCATGGAAGCTAAGGCAATTTATGAAAAACCAACTATGATAATCGCTCATACAATCCCAGGCAAAGGTGTTGGGTACATGGAGTATGATTACAAGTGGCACGGTACGCCTCCTGGGCTTTCAGATGTAGCTGGTGCTCCGCCTAAGAAAGATCAGGCTGCCCAGGCACTAAAAGACCTAAGAACCTTGCGAGGTCAGATTACAGGAGAACATCAATGATGATGCTTAGTGATAAAGTCGGCCAAGCAGATATTGAACAAACACCAACTAGAAATGGTTTTGGTGAGGGGCTAATTGAACTGGGCGATAAAAATCCAAATGTTGTCGCGTTAACTGGGGATCTTTCTGAGTCCACCCGGGTTTTGGGTTTTCAAAAAAAATATCCAGATAGGTTTATTGAGGTTGGTGTCGCTGAGCAAAATATGATGGGGATTGCAGCGGGGCTAGGCTTAACCGGGAAGATACCGTTTGTTGCTTCCTATGCTACTTTTTCTCCTGGCCGGAGCTGGGATCAGTTGCGAGTTAGTGTCGCGTATTCACAATCGAATGTAAAAGTGGTGGGTGCTCATTCGGGTTTGTCAGTGGGTCCTGATGGCGCAACTCATCAAGCTTTAGAAGACATTGCAATGGTCAGGGTTATTCCTAACATGACCGTGATTGTGCCTTGTGATTATCTTGAGACAAAAAAAACCACTATTGCCGCAGGAAACTTAGTTGGTCCAGTTTATTTTAGAATCACTAGAGAGAAAAGCCCAGTTTTCACGTTACCCGAAACTCCTTTTGAAATTGGGAAAGCTAATATCTTGGTTGATGGCAGTGATGTTGCGATTATTGGTTGCGGACCTGTCTTGTACAACGCCTTACTGGCCGCAGAAGAATTGCAGAAGCAGGGATTAAAAGTCATGGTAATAAATAACCATACGATTAAACCGATCGATGTTGAAACAATAGTCGCTGCTGCTAAGCAATGCGGCGCAGTAGTCACTCTGGAAGAACATCAGATTAGTGCTGGAGCGGGGAGCGCGATCTGTGAAGTTTTGGCAAAAAATTACCCTGTTCCAATAGAAATGTGCGGCATGCCAGATTCGTTTGGTGAAAGTGGTGAGCCTGAGCAGTTGATAAAGAAATATGGAATGGATAAAGAATCGATAATAAAAGCAGTAGTAAAAGTAATTTCAAGAAAGGAAAAGAATGCCAAGTAAAGCCAATCAGAAGATTAGAAAAACCACCTATGACATAGTTTCTATAGGTGACTGCGCAATAGATTCATTTATAGAAGTGAAAGAAGCCACTCTGGATAACTGTGATAAGAATCACGATCATTGTGATTTGGCATTTAGGTTTGGCGATAAAATACCTTATGAAAGTTTGACAGTCCTCTCCGCTGGAAATGCTAATAATGCTGCGGTTGGAATGTCGCGTTTGGGTATGAAAGCCGGATTCTATGGGACGATTGGAAACGATGCCAATGGTGAAATTATTTTAAATAAGCTAAAGTCTGAAAAAGTCGACACAAAGCTCGTTAGTGTTCAGAAGGGTGCTCAGACTAATTCTCATTACGTTTTAGTTTACCATCACGATCGAACCATCTTAATTAAGCACCAAGATTATATTTATAAGTTGCCAAAAGGCTTGGATAGTACTAAATGGATTTACTTAACCTCGGTGGGTAAAAAAGGTTTGGCTATTCATGATGAGGTTGCCCGTATGTTGGAACGTTATCCAGATATTAAGATGAGTTTTAACCCAGGTACATTCCAGCTTCGCATGGGCATGAAAAAGTTAGCGCCGTTAATGAAGCGCTCTGAAATTCTTTGTCTTAATAAAGAAGAGGCGCAGGGTTTGGTGGGTGGGGACGTTAATGACGTAAAGACCTTAGCGGAAAAACTTCATAAAGCTGGGCCTAAGATCGTGGTTGTTACTGACGCCTTAAAGGGGTCCTATTGCTTGGCTGACGGGCAGTTTTACCAGATGGGTATTTATCCGCACAAGCCGGTTGAAGCTACTGGTGCTGGTGATGCCTTCGCCACTGGATTTACAGCTGCTAGAATGCAGAATTTATCAGTTACCGAAGCGTTACGCTGGGGTTCCAGGAATGGAGCAAATGTTGCGACCATGGTTGGGCCTCAAGCTGGTCTGGTTACAAAGAAGCAAATGACAAATGATTTGAATAAGCACAAAACTTTACAACCAAAATTAATATAAGATAAGCACAAAGAAAGGCTATATGGCAAAAATTAAAGTTGGGATAAATGGTTTCGGGAGGATTGGACGGCAGGCGTTCAAGATCGCCTTGGAAAAACCCGAGCTCGAAATTGTGGCTATAAACGATCTGACCTTACCAAAGGTACTGGCCCATTTGTTGAAGTACGATAGTAATTACGGGATCTATAACAAAGAGGTCGGATTTGATGATAACCACATTATTGTAGATGGTAAAAAAATCGAAGTAGTTGCTGAGAAGGATCCTTCATTATTGCCTTGGGGCAAAATGGGGGTAGATGTGGTTATAGAATCAACAGGTAGGTTTACAGACCATGAAAGTGCATCCGCCCATCTTAAAGCCGGTGCAAGAAAAGTAATTATTTCGGCTCCAACAAAAGATAGTGGCCTGACAAAAACTTTTGTACTTTCGGTAAATGATTCCGATTATAAAGGCGAGGATATTATTTCAAATGCTTCTTGTACTACCAATTGTATTACACCGGTTGTGCAAGTGCTAGAGGATAAGTTTGGAATAAAGAAAATAATGATGACCACAGTTCATTCATATACCGCTGAGCAAAATCTAGTAGACGGACCTCCTCCGGGCGGCCACTCAACTGATTTGCGCCGAGCCCGAGCCGCAGCTTTGAATATTGTACCTACATCTACCGGGGCTACTATAGCGGCTACTGAGGCGATCCCGGCTCTAAAGGGGCTTTTCCATGGACTCTCCATTCGAGTGCCTACTCCTGTCGGATCCCTTTCGGACTTTGTTATGCTTCTAGATAAGAAGACCACTAAAGAAGAGATTAATCAGATTTTTCGTGACGCTTCAAAGTCCTCTCGTTATGCTGGTAAATTAAGTGTAACTGATGTCCCTTTTGTTTCTTCGGATATTGTAGGCAACCCATCGTCTGCTATAGTCGATCTTGAGTTAACTGAAGTGATAGACGGAGATTTTGCAAAAGTTGTTGTTTGGTATGATAATGAATTTGGGTATTCAAACCGCTTAGTTGAAGAAGTAATTTTAGTTGGGTCAAAATAAAATAACAAAATGAAATTTGTAAGCGAATATTATAAATTGCAGGGTAAAACCGTTTTGCTAAGAGCAGATTTAGATGCGCCTAGCGCTGACGGTAAAATTCTTGATGATTTTCGTATTCGCATGGCTCTGCCTACGATAGAGTATTTACAGAAACGTGGAGCAAAAATAATAATCTTGTCGAAAAATGGCCATAAGCACAATGAGTCTTTGGAGTTAGTAGCGGAAAGATTGGCCAAGTTGATGCAAAAAAAAATGGTTGTGACAGATTCCAAATTGCCAGTTTATGATCTTGGACACATAGTTTTCTTCAAAGGCAATCTCGGTGATCCTAAAAATCTTGAAATTTTAAAAGCGGCTCCTGCAAAAGATATAATTGTTTTAGAGAACATCCGGTTTTACCAAGAGGAGATTGATGCTGATCAAAGCTTTGCTAAGAAATTGGCATCATTGGGTGATGTTTACGTTAATGATGCTTTTGCTATGGTTCATCGAAATGAGGCGTCAGTGTCGATCTTGCCGAAATTCTTACCTGCCTATGCCGGCTTGAATATAGAAAAGGAGCTAAAAGCTTTGAACACCATCCTTAGTTTAAAAGCTAATCCGTTTGTTGTGATGATGGGCGGGGCAAAAATTTCGGATAAAGTTGGGGCGATAAAAAATCTCGGTAAGCTAGCGGATAAAGTTCTTGTTGGGGGTGGTCCAGCTAACTTGTTCTTCCATGCTATGGGGTATGAAATTGGGCAGTCCATTTGTGAGAAAGATCAACTAGGGCTAGCTGAAGATTTGTTGCGTAATTTTAAAGATAAGATAGTTTTGCCTGTTGATGTTGTGGTCGCAGATAAGGACTATAAAAATGTCCGAATTTGTTCTCCTTCCACCCTGCAAAAAAATGATACTGTTTTTGATATTGGACCAAAAACCATTTTGGAATTTTCAAAGTATATTAAAACTGCAAAAAAAT
>JBKJSV010000003.1:0-4232 GCA_046595755.1 Candidatus Doudnaibacteriota bacterium
CCATCGTAGAAGTAGACTGTTCCTTTGTAGACTACGTTGGTTCCAGGGACTGCGACAGTTGCAATTGGTGGGGTGGTTGTAGGTGGGACTGCGACAACAGGAGGATGTGTTGTAGGAGGAACCACGACAACTGGAGGTTGATAAAAAACTTGGGTAGTCACCGGATCAAAAAATCCATTACCTGCTGCGGCATCATCAACGTAAAGAGTAATTGGACCTGTTGGCGATTGAAAATAAGCACCTGCTATATGCGTAGCATAAACCCCTAAAGAATTATCGTTGCCCAAGGCAACATTTGAAACATCAAATATTTTTTTTCCATTCAGCCATGTCTTAGCCCTACCAATGCCGTTTGAACGAGAATACCAAGTTTCTATTTCAAACCATTTACCATCGCCCATCGCATTGCTTGTTGCTCCCCCGGCAATGTTCAAAATTCCACTATCTATAAAGCAGGTGAAGTTTCTAGCTCTAAAAGCCGAGCCAACGCCGCACATCAACCAACCAGGCTGACCACTTCCACTAGTTAAGCGCATTAGATGCAACTTGACCTGAGAATAACGAGTCTGTAAAGTATCAACGGTCTCAGTGGGAACCAAAACGTACCATCTTTGATAGTACCCATTTGGATCATTCAAAGGTGGATTTTTAGAATTAGTAAAAGTATAACCTAACTCCGCATAACCGGAACTGGCCGCAGGATGCGTTGCTTTTACAGAGCGCATTCCGCTTACAGCCATATCTGTAGAAACTGCCACGCTGCCATTAACTCCGACTCCTTTATACAAGCCCCCCAAAGTACCGTCCTCGAAATCGGTGTTGAAGTAAGTTATTGTAGCGGCCGGTAAATATTCAAAACCATTAGCCAGTTGGGCTGTTAGCCCACCGTTTGCCACAACAACGTCCACCGTTCCAACAGAGTGCCCAGGGACAACTACTTGCAGCTGTGTGGAATTTATTAGAACGGCACTAGCAACGGCTGTTCCGCCAAAGGTTACAGATGTTTGAGTATCAAAATTTGTACCATTAACAAACAAAGAAACTCCCCCGGCCGTACTCCCGGCGTCCCTAGAAAGACTGGTTATAGTCGGTTGCAAACTACTAGCGACAACCGACTGGGTCGTAAAGGAGTACCCTATTACTAACAGGGAAAATCCGAGAATAGTGAGCCGAGCAAATTTTTGCATAGTTATAGTTTTTAAATTCTTAAAGCGGCCCATTGAATCCTTCTATTTTACAATCATTTTAGCAATTGAGTGGATCACTATCGCGAAAAACATGCTTATAACCCCGGTAAACCCATGATCTTTCCACGCCTCCCCCAAAGCCTCGTGATACAAAAAAGAAAAAATAAGTAAGAACACTAAGACTAACATTAATATCGCGAAAAACATTTTGTTTCGTGTTTAAAAACTTAATTACCCCGTCATTATACCATACTTGACCTTTAACCCTTTTAAAGCTATAATCTACTTGATCTAAATTAAATATTGCATTGCAAAAATCAAGAACTAACAACCAAATAAGAGTCCCAGAAGTCAGAGTAATAGATGAAACCGGCGCTCAGCTGGGAATCATGAAGACTTCTGATGCTTTGGCTCTCGCTCAAGAAAAAGAGCTCGATCTAGTAGAGGTGTCGCCCCAAGCACGTCCTCCAGTTGTAAAGATTGTCAATTTCGACAAACTTCGTTACCATCAGAAAAAGCTGGAACAACAACAGAAGAAAAAGATCAAGAAAATCGATGTTAAAGGAATCCGTCTATCACTACGTATTTCTGAACACGATTTAAGCATCAAAGCTAAGAAAGCTAATGAGTTCTTAGACGAAGGTCATAAAGTCAAAGTAGACTTACTAATGCGCGGGCGCGAACAGGCCCACCCAGAAATGGGATTCGAAGTCGTTAGAAAGTTCCTTACTTTTATCCCCTCTTATATCACCGAATCGCACCCAAAGAAGCAAGGGCCATTCGTGTCCACTTTAATCACCAAGGCTCCTGTAAAACCAGGCCAAACAAACTAACCTCTCTATATATATGCCAAAGATGAAAACCCATAAAGGAGCTTCGAAGCGTTTTAAGAAAACTGGCTCCGGTAAAATCGTTTACAGAAAATCTGGACAGAATCACTTCAACTCCCGCGAAACTGGAAACGTTGGAACTAATAAACGTAGAGACAGAACACTAACTAAATCTAATCCAAGAATTGCAGTGCTAATTGCAAAAGCATCACGATAATATATGACAAGAATCAAACGCGGAGTTGCCGCATCTAAAAGAAGAAAGAATTTACTAAAGCGCACCAAAGGTTACGAAAATCGCCGCAGCACTAACTTTATCGCTGCTCGAGAAGCCTTATTGCACGCAGACAAATATGCCTACCGAGACAGACGCAATAAAAAGCGTGACATGAGATCCCTCTGGTTGGTAAGATTGAACGCAGCTTTACGAGAAAACGGAACGACTTACAGCAGATTTGCAGGTCTGTTAAAAAAATCAAACATTGGTTTAAATCGTAAAGTTCTTTCAGAGCTAGCGATTGCAGCTCCGGATACATTCGATTCCTTAGTAAAAGAAATCGTTAAATAAACTCGAACATATTAAAAGCCCCGATCTAACGATCGGGGCTTTTTTGCATCTACTCTCTATACACCAGATAGACTAGAGAACTACGAAACTACGCCTTTATCTTGCAGGTGTTGCAGGAGCTTGGTTAGCTGGAGCCTGTGTTGCAGGAGCTTGGTTAGCTGGAGCAGCACCGTTCTTTTTGTACTCGGCAATTGCTTGAGCGACTCTACCGTCGGACTTTAAGTCTTCAAAGAACAATATTTGAGAACGGTTAATTTCCATGCTATCTACTGGGCCATGTAATTCGTTACCTAATTTGACTAAAGATAACTGTGGTTGCTGTGCATTTGCAGCAGGAGCTTGGCCTTGTTGCAAATTCTGCGCTTCATTTACCTGTAGATAATAAATATCTTTCAAGTTAACGTAATCGCCAGAAGGATTAGAAATTTTCCCGAAATAAACCTGTCCGTTTGTTAAAAAGACTGCTTGATAGCCCGATAATACCTGAGCCTTAGAAGAGTCACCTGTTAATTGACCGCGGAACATGTAACCTAGCACCCCGAGCACGATTAGTACGACAAGGCCTAGTATAACCCATGGCGCTTTAGAAGAAGACGGGCGTTGCATCATCATAGGTTGTTGTGGTTTCATTTGGGGATTCAATGGTTGTGTTGGGTTCATTTTTTTAAATTAGTTTAATAAGTTTATTTAACTTCGTTACAGCTTGTCACCGCCATTTAACATCTCAAGATTTGAAACTTATTGAAATCGGATTCAACAAGTTCGTTGGAGAGAGGTTGAATTATCTTTGTATAAAAATATTTGCTTTCAGCATCTAACTTATCGCTTCCGAGCGTCGTAGTATGAATTATAGCCGCTGTTTCAGCTTTATCAACCCCAGGTTCAAAATGAAATACAATTATAGATTGAAACTTTTTAATTGCAATTACTTCTTGCGACCTAACAATGTCCACCGCTAATTTAGTTTGATAACTGCCTAAACTTCTAACCACAATGTCGCCGCACTGATTGCTTAAAACAGGATTTAAACTATAGGCTTCTTGTACGTAGTTATTTTTCTCGCTTAGAGTTTTGGTAGGTTGTAATTCAGGTAAAATTATTTCTGTCGATCCAACACTGACAACTTCAGTAGAGCAACCTTCAAAAGATTTTGTACCAAGAGATACCTTTTCCAGAGCGAACGGAGTTTCTATTGAGTAGTTTATGGCTACTGGTTCGAAGCTAGAGTATTGTTCCTCGCCCGCTGAGAATTTTGCAGTAGCAAAAGAACTACCGTGTAACCCCGCAATTAGCAGGGTTAGCAAGATAGTTTTTGCTAGAAACTTATTGAATTTTCTGTGTATTTTTGCCTTCATTTCAGATGTATTTTATACCAAAATTATATCACAAAATCCCCGCTATAACCACTCGTAATTTTATCCATTCTATACTCCTGGAGCCGGAGCAGAGCCCGAATCAACAGGTCCTAAATCTGGAGCTGCAGGTTGAGTAACTATAACAGGCGCGGAATTATCCACGACGGGCGTTGTTGTGTTATCAGCCGGAGCAGTAGAGCCTACTGGAGTACTAGTACCTGTGGGAGCCGGAGCAGGTGCTGGACTAGATTGCACCGGAGCGCTGGAATTCACTGCGCTGTTACTTGCAGCG
>JBKJSV010000045.1:0-11986 GCA_046595755.1 Candidatus Doudnaibacteriota bacterium
GTTTTTGAGAAGACCATTTACCAAAGCCTCCGAGGTGGAGTATGACAGGGCCCCTGATTTGTTTCGAGGGAATTGACGGCTCAGGAAAGTCTACCATGGTTCGGCGAATAGCGGATACGCTGACTGATCAAGGGAGAACGGTCAGCAGAATCGCTACTCGAGAGGCAGACCTGGAACAAGTCTTTGAGTCGGTCGTTACCGGTTACCGGTTGGATGAGACGTCGCCTGAATACATGTTTCTGTTTCAAATGCTCCACGCTTCCAAGGCACATCGCGCGCAGGAGGCGTTGACGAAAGGGCATGTTGTTATCGCCGATCGTTGGGATCTTTCCTTTTTTGTTTATCACTCCAACTTCGGATTCTTTGCCTCTGAATCTGCGGAGTTGCGGGCTGGGATTTCGAATCTGGCGTTCAGGGGGTTGGTACCTGATCTGGGAATCTACCTGGATGTCACGGTCGATGAGGCTTTCGATCGACGGAAGTGGAGAGGCGAGGATATGAAGGAGGTTGAGAAGGAGAGAGAATTCTACACTCAAGTCACGGAATCATATCGTGACTTGGCTCAACAGAGGGGCTGGGTCATTGTCGAGGCGAACGATGGCTTCGAGGGTGTCGCGAAGGAGGTTTGGGCTCTTGTAGAAAAAGCTTGCAACTGAAAACTCCGGTCGAACAATCAAATGTTCGACCGGAGTTTTGCTGTTACAGGACACTGTGCCCGAGGTACTTGTTGGAGCCTTGGCTGATCGCGTCGACCTCTTCCCAGAATGGGCCTTTCAGCTGCCTCGGGTAGACGGTCAGTGGTTGCAGCTCGAATGCGCTGAACCATCGTGCTTCCTCGACGACGCCGTGGTTGTCGATATGCCCCGCAGGCACTTCAACGTTTTCGGCCGGCGTACCGAGCCAGAACAGTTCCAACCAGGTGCTGTTCTCTGCCTGAATGTCCAGGGTTTGAACATAGAGCAAGCGCTCGATCTTGACGCCAGTAATGCCGGTCTCTTCGATGACCTCGCGGTCCGCGCACTTCAGGATGCTCTCGCTCTGGTAGTTCCAGCCGCCACCGGGCGCGTACCACCAGTTCTGGTCCTTGTTCCGGACGAGTAAAATCTTCTTAGTCGCCGGGTCATAGGGGACTACTCGGCAAAGGGTCCTCAGATTGTCCATCGTATTCCTCCGTGAAATAACCCCCGTTTTTAGGGATCGTATCAATTTAACATAAATTATCGTTAGCGTAAAGTGGTAATAAAAGCATTTGGTGTATCAATCTCAGCTACCGTACAGAAAACAAAGCCGCGCTTTGTAAGAGCTGCAATTATTTTAGGTAAAGCTTCTATAGTTTTCTGAGCGCGGCTTTGAAGCTCGCTTTGATTTTCACTGCCATCGTGAAAATCAATAATTGAGCCATTTTTAGCTGCCAAGGTAGAGTTCCTAAAAACTTGATCAGGGGAAATATCTAGATAATCTTTTGAATCAATATCGCCTGTAACAATTATTTTTGAGGTCAGGTAATCAGATTCTTTTTCGCAGAAAGAAAAATCGTAGAAGGGGGGACGCACATATTGGCTTTTTTCATTAAGTATTTCGTTCAGCACCTCATCGCATTTTTCGAAGTCGCCGATCTTATGCGAAAAAGTATGATTTCCGATTAAGTGCCCTCGTGTTTTTATTTCTGCTAGTGTTTTTGGGTGTTCAAGGCATCTTTTTCCAATCACAAAAAAAGATCCTTTGACTTTCAGTGCATCCAAGATATCTAGTATTTTTGGTGTCGCATGAGGATTGGGTCCGTCATCAAAAGTAAGGGCTATTTTATTCATAATTTTGAGCTACTATAAAAAAATCCATTCCTAAATATTTAATCAACGGGATCCTGCCGAAAAATAAGAGAGGGTAGCGATCTAAAAGTGCGTAGTTTCTATAAATTCCAGGTATCCACGAGAACCAAGCGTTGAGGTAGTCTGCACCTAATTCTTTTTTAATCGTTAGTTCGCTTTTGCGTAAAATATTTTTAATATTAAAAACTGTGATATAGCTTTCGTACCCCTCGGTGTGTCCATGGGTTCCCCAGGCATCCCAATTTTTATTCATAATTTTTTCGTATCCAAATTTAACTAAAGCTGAGGCATTAAAATGGTTTTGAAAACTCAAGATCATATAACCGCTTGGCTTCAGGACTCTTCGCAATTCCTTTATCACTTGAGTAGGATCTTTTACATGTTCTAATGCTTCGGTGCAAACTACGCAATCAAAAAGGTTGTCCGGATATGGGAGGGTTTCTAAAGTCCCGACGGAAAAGTACAAGTTCTTTTGGTTGGGGGAGTCATGGCGGTTTTTTGAAAATTCTATTGCTGAAGCAGATCTGTCGATTGCGTAGACTTCTTTAAATGTATTTTGTAGTTGTTGAATATTATTGCCTATTCCGGAAGCTGCATCCAGACAAACTGAGCCTGTGTCTAATTGTTCGAGCATCTCCGAGATAACTTTTTGTTGCCAAGGCGCTGAGGTGTTAGGAAAAAGCTTGGCTTCTCGGAGATGCTCTTTTAAATCAATGTTTAACGCTCGGTTTTTGGTAGAATCGCTTGTCCCCATATATAAAATTTTAATAGTTTGTGTACACCCATGTAAAGTCCAATAAAATTTATTAGGTAAAATATTGGGGCAAGTAGCGCGCTAAGTATTATAATCGAAAATTGTTTTGAGACAGAAGTGTCTAAAAATCTTTTACGGAAATCCTTGGCGACAGCTAATACCGGGATCGTTGAATTTAATAAGAGTGAAATGAGAAAAAATAATAACAGAGCATGGTTTCTTAAAATTATTGCGAGCACCAAGCCTATTAGATGTATTAAACCTTTGTTTAACCAACGCACTGCTTTGAAAAAGCCGTATCCGAGTAGAACCAGGTCCCGAATAGTTGGTATTTTATTTTCTCGGAGTGAAAGCGCGTGAACAAAGTCGCTATAGAAGAGGCCGCAGCCAAAAAACCAAATCGCTGATTGTTTTAAATAGACGCCATAGTTTTTGGCGATTTCTACATTACCCAGACTCTTAACAACTTTTATCTTTGAGTTAAGGAAAGAACTTAGTCGTCCTATTCTGACATCTTCAATTATTTTAGGAAAACCATGCAATTTTATTAGGTAAGATCCTTTTATACAAAGACCATGGCCGACTAGGTATTTTAGGCGCCATGAAAAGAACCTTCCTACGAACATTGGTGTTTCGTAGGATAGTGAGAAAAAAGTTTGCATGAATCCAAAACTTTGCATCAGATGGCTGTGCAACACCGTAATGTTTTTAAACCAAACTAAGGGTTGTTGATATATTTCGATTCCATCTTCGATCGCTTCATTAAACCTTGATAAGGTGTCGCTGCTAACTTCTGAATCTGTGTCCAAACTTAAAAAGTAGAAGTGGTTTGCTTGCTTAGGCTGGGATTTATAAATTGTTTCAAAAGCAAAACTCAGTTGGTCTGCTTTAAACCCTTCAAGTTTAGGGGAGTGTAGGTGGTGCAAATTTAAAGATCTAAACCTATCGTCTGATTTAAGCTTTTCTAGAATATCGATCGTGTTGGGGCGAATGTTGTTTAAATACTCCTTTTCGCTGCTAATAAAATAAATATCATAAAATTCTTTTGGATAATTCTGTGCTAATAAGTTTTCCAAAAAATTTTCAATGTTCTTTTCTTCATGCAAAATTGGAGCCAAGATACAAAACCGGTGAAGTGGAAGATTTAGGTCAAGGGGTTTTAATGAATTGGACTTTATCTCTGTTGCCACGATGTGGTATTTAACCAGTTGGTAAAGGCCGTGTGCTATAAAAAAGTAAGCTGTAAACCAGAGTATGTTTAATAAGACATTCATATGGTTTGATCGATTATCGCAATTATACTTTTTGACACTTCTTCTTTTGTTCTTGCAGCGTCTATAACATACCAACCTTTGGTTTTAGCTATCTCCTGATAGTATTTTGTAACAGCATCAAAATAAGCTTTGTCCATTAGCGGCAAGCCTTGGTCGTTGATAATGTTTTCTCTGTCAAAATATCGTTGATAAGCGATAGCGCTATCTAAATCTAATAAGAAAGTGATGTCTGGTTCTAACGAGTGGTAGGCGAATTGATCAAGTTCGCGCATGAAGTCGATTCTGTCCCCAAAAGTAGTCTTATTCAGATGATGCGCAAAAAAAGAATATCTCCATCGATCCGCGATCGCAATTTTATTCCCTTCCAACGCCGTTACAACTTCTTGGTATTGAGCGGCATGCAAGGCTTGAAACGTAAATATTATGGCTTCCGCGCTGGCACTAACTCCTGAAGCATTGATAAATTCTGCCGCTATCTTTCTCCGGTTTCCTTCGTAAGCTGAACTAATAAAGACCTCTTTGTTTAAGTTATTTTTTAAATAATTCGACAACAAAGACGCCTGAGTAGTCTTCCCTCCGCCGGCAATTCCTTCAAAGCAGATCAGCATTTTAGATATTTAAAAATAGGGAACCGCTTATAGTCCAGTTGATCAAAGATTCTTTTAATTGTTTGGGAAGGATATTGTAATTCCCAATCTCCTCAACTTTCACTTGGGTAAATTCTAAATCATTCTCCGTGCTTTTTGGGTTAAAGCTATCCGGTATTTCAACCTCAAAAATAAGGTTGATTTCGTGTTGCGTGGTTTTGTCTTCCAGCGAAAAAATATTTTCTACTGAACCAAGAAAACTTCCTATCTTATAAATATTTTCGCCTAGCTCTTCTTTAAGTTCTCTTAACAAAGAGTCGCGCGCGATTTCACCATTTTCGACATGGCCCCCCGGCAAAAAAAACCAATCGGCTCCTTTAACTTTACATAGGACAATACCAGATCTGTTTTTCAGAATTCCACGGGAAAGAACGTGTATATTAGATTTTGTACTATTAAAATTAACCATACATCAAAATACCACAAATAGGCTTAATTGCCAAGATTTGCGACTTAAGCAAAGCTTGTAGGTTGCTACGCTGTTCTCAAGAAATAGATGACTGCGCATTTGTTGAACTAAACTTTATCGATGGTAAGTTTTCTTTTGTGCACTGGAATGGACTTCTGCCAAACTTTCAATTACCCAATTAAGTTAATTTAGCTAAGGACCTGGAGTAAAAGTCCCGGCTTCTCCTACACAGTAATATAACAAACTTGTGTCGCACGCGTTTGCGCCAGTAGTCGTGCCAGTGTATCTAAAAAAACCAGTTAGGGAGTTATTAAGTAAGTTAGCATTATTGTTTTCTAAGAGTGCTCTCATTCTGTAATTTCGCCAAGGAACAGTTGGTCCATACATGTACTCATATGTCATTTTTGGGTCGATTGGTGCTACGACTACAGGCGCAGCAGCTTTTGCGCGGTTTAGTAATAAATTTACAAATTTTTGAGCTGTGGTTTCGGGAGGTTGGATTGAAATGTAGCCAGTACTTTTTAAGATGGAAGCCATTTGTAAGAAGTTTAAAGCCGGGTCTGCTGAAGGTGTGCTGGAATACCCGGGGTAAAAACCGTTTGTGTCGTAAAACGCGGATAGGGCAGTTCTCATTGAGTTGAGGTCTGTAGCGCGCCTCGCATCCCTAGCTTTTGATCTTGCGTTAGAAAGCGCGATCAATGTTATAGAAGCGAGTAATCCAATTATTGCAATAACAATAAGAAGTTCTATTAGGGTGAATCCAATGCTGGATATATTTTTGCTTTTTGAGGTGCTATTCAGTTTCATTATTTTTCTATACCCAATTGTTCAACCGGCGCCTTGTCGTCGGTTAGTACTAATGATCTTGCATCGTAGGAAATTTGCTCGATAGGATTAGTCAAAAAGCGTTCAGCCGTTGTTTCCAATTCTGAAGGGATTCGATTTTTCAACATATTAAAATCAATTGGGTGTTTAGAGGCTATTATCATATGGTTGTATCTGTTTTTCAGAGGAATGGCGTAGACATAACTAAAAACTTTTGCTTGAGAATTTTCTATTGCTCGAATTAATTTACCATCGTGTCGTGTAGAATTTATATTTACAACGACAACTCCATTTTCAGAAATATTTTTTGAAGCACTATACCAAAATTCCTGGGTTGTAAATGTCCAGGGTATTGTTAAATTATTTTGGTAAGTATCCACCACAACGATGTCGTATAAAGTTTTATTATGTGTGAGGAATGTGCGCCCGTCTTCAGCAATTAAATTATTTGGCGAGTAGTCAAAATATTTTTCCGCGGCTCTCGATACCTCGGCATCCATTTCAACATCGGTTACTTCGATTTTATCTGCAGAGGTTGAGACTAATGCTCTAGAAACGCTGCCGCCTCCGCCACCTAGTATTAAAACTTTTTTCTTTTCGATAGTTTGTTTTAGAAAGGGGAGCAGTGCGTAGTAGTCGTAGTAGTAGCCGGTTTGCCACGTTAGGGGGTCGTAAACTGATTGAATCACTTGGCTATCATCGAAGCTTAAAATTAACTGGTTATTTAAAGTTTTATGGATGTTTATCGATTGGTAGTAAGAATTCTTTTGATAAATATATTCTTGGTTGGCAGCAAGAATTTGTGTAAGTACTATTAGGGACAGTCCAACAATAATCAATAAAATCCCTTTATATCTTTTTTGGCCAAAAGCGCCCAATACGATTAATAAGAAGCTGAAAAAGGAAATTCCTATCCTAGTGCCCCAGTTCGGAATAATATAAAAAGCGCTAACAAAGACTCCCAGCAAGCTTCCGGCTGTTGAATAGGCTGATATTAACCCGCTTGCTTCTCCGATTTTATTGCTCAAGTCCGATGCGAGCTTTGTTAAATAAGGAGTTATTGCGCCCAAAATACAAATTGGAGGGCCAAACAAGAAGACCATTACAAGCAAAGTTAGCCAGCTATTGCCGGTGGTAGTCCCGGTCAAATAAAAAAAGTTCCTGACCCCATCAATTAAAGGTTTCGTGAGTAAGTTAGCTAAGAGGAAATAAATTCCTGAATAACTGATAGTTTTTAAGAGAAAATTAATACCCGTGTGTTTATCTGCGGCACGACCCCCATAAGCTGAGCCTAAAGCTAAAAAAGCTAGTATCGAAGCTAGAATGGTTGCCCAAATTGGTAAGGAGTTTCCGACAAAGGGAGCCAGTAGTCTAAAAGACAGTAGCTCTAAGGCCATAATGGAAAGGCCTCCTACGAACGAAAGCAAAAGTAAAAAGGATTTTGTGTAGCTCATAGTGTCTTAAGGCTCCGGAATGAAAGTCCCTGGCGCACCAGTACAATAGTATAGTAAGGAGACATCGCATGCATTCGCTCCCGTAGTGACTCCCGTGTATCTAAATACTCCAGTAATACTTCCGTTTAACAGACCGGTATTGTTATTTTCTAATTGAGCTCTTATGCGATAACTTTGATGATTATTCTGTCGGTTATCAAACATGAATTCGTAAATTAAATATGGATTTGTGGACTGAGGTGCCGCCACCACACCTGCCCTTGCTTTTTTAAAAAATATAGAGCTAAATTTTTTAAATCCTGTTGGCTCAGGTTCTATTGCGATGGCTCCTATTCCTTGGAGGAATCCTTTTACTAAAAGGAAGTTAGCCACTGGATCAGCCGCGCTCGTGCCTATATTCGGATAGTACCCAAGCTGATTGTGAGCCAAGTCCAAAGCTCCGACAAAGACTCTTAAATCAGCAACCTTTCGTGCGTCACGTGCCTTTGACCTGGCATTTCCTAAACCAATTAAAACAATCGATGCTAAAAGTCCGATAATGGCAATGACGATAAGTAGTTCAATTAAAGTAAAACCGATATTTTTTACCGAATTCTTTTTGTTTAACAACCACATGTCAATATTATAATCTAGTAATGAGAGACGGTAAACAAAAAACAGAGTACCTGGATTTTTGTTGGCGCTCCTGATTTTTTCTGTGTTATGATAATTTTATGTTCAACTCACACAGACTTATTGTTTTAGCCGCAGTGGTATTAGTTTTGCTTGGTCTAAGTCTTTATTTTTATTCAAAAAAGAGTGTAAAAGGTGATAAAGCCATAGCAGGCTCTAATATTATTGTTTTTGGTGATAGTCTAGTTACGGGGCAAGGGTCTAGCCCTGGGAACGATTTTGTTTCAGTGCTGTCACGCGGGGTTAATGCCAACATAGTTAATGAAGGACTTAACGGCGATACCACTGCTACTGCGCTAACTCGCTTAGACGGAGCGGTCTTGCAAAATAATCCCAAGATTGTTATTGTCGTGCTCGGTGGCAACGATTATCTGCGCAGAGTGCCGCTGAATGAAACTATAAAGAACCTAGAAATTATTGTTGAAAAAATAAAAGCTAAAGGAGCAGCTGTGGTCTTGGTCGGATTTAATCCACCATTTTCTAACAAGTATAATTCCGCGTACAAAGTGTTGGCAAAAGAAAAAAAGGTTTGGTATGTACCGAAAGTTTTAAGTGGTATTATCGGTGATGACACTCTGATGTCTGATTCAATTCACCCCAATGATAAAGGTTATGCAATAATTGCAGAACGGATATTGCCTGTACTGAAAGAGGTGCTTAAGCCATAATCTGCACTAGTTTATAGGATAAACTATACAATTGAACTGCTTCGGCAATTGCTATATTCTCTAATGACTAGGTTGAGAATATTAAATTAATAGATAAAAGAAAAATATGGATTCATATAACTCCCCGAGAACCAAGCCATTATATAGAGGGACTCAAATAGTTTGGTACATTGTTGGTTTATTAGAAGCGTTATTAGCGTTCCGTTTTATATTAAAATTACTAGGCGCTAATCCTAGAGCGGGTTTTACAGACTTTATTTACGATATCACTTTTCCGTTCGCTGCACCGTTCTTAAATGTTTTCAAACAAACCAAGGTAGAGGGTAGTATCTTTGAATGGACAACGTTGCTTGCGATGTTGGTGTATTGGTTAATCGCTCTTGCGATAATTAAACTTTTGTTGATGGGCAAAGATGTTTCCACCCCGGAAGCAGCAGTTAAATTGGATCAGCAGGATTAACAAAACTTTAAAGAGTATAAAAAATAACCCTGTGAAGGGTTATTTTTTATTATATTGCGTTGTCTTCTGTAAGCGGTTGATTCTGCTTGGGTCTATTCCGCTGGGCAAAAGCCATCGGTTCGGTCGCGGGGATTATTGGGATCATCGGAGCTACAGGGTCGGTTGGTGTAGGTTTTACTGTTTCGTCGTTCATATTTTTTTTCCTTCCCTGCGTACTTGTATCCGAGCAGCAGATTAAAATTTATTTGCTCCAAGATACGAAGCAAGATAGTAAGTATATCTTGGATTAAGGGGAAAGTCTAGCTATAAACAAAACGCGCGGCCCAAGTACAAATGTGTATAAGGGACGCGCGTTTTCGCGGTGTTTAGAAGATCGCTTTACTGCTGCCGGCGCTTGCGCCGTGCGAGGGGTACGATTCCGAGCAGTCCGGTGAACATCAAGGCAAGCGTCGCCGGTTCCGGAGTCGCCGTCACCACGTTGGCTTCGAAGTTCACGGAGTAGTCGTTGCCGCTTTCCGTATACCAGATGTTGTCGACGGCCATGTCGACAACGCCGCCATTGCCCGATCCGTAACCTACCGAGATGCCGTACACGACCGCCTGGCTCGAGTAGCATGTCGATTGCCAGTCTGCGAGCGTCGACAGCTTCATGTTCGGTCCATTCAGGACTGGCATGCAGTTTGTCTGCGTTCGCTTGCCGCCGCCGGCTGAGCGCCAGAACAGTTGCTGCGACATGTCTTCTGTCGCCCATGTCCCAGCGGGGCTTACGCCACTGTTGAGATACTGCTCCCAGGCCAGTTCACCGAACTGGCCAAATGCGCCGAGCGGGTCATACGTCAGCAGTTTCAGTGCCGGCATCGCTACGCCGTTGCCAACCGATGCGACGGAGTTGTACAAATCCATCCCGACGCCGGTGAGTCCGGCGAATGAGAACGGGTTCTGCAGATAGAGGCTGAAACGAGAGCGATCGCCGGTTCCGGTCGAGGTCATCTCCAACGATCCGTCGCCGGAGCGGGCGAACGCACTGGTGATGCCGATGGTTGCGGCGCCAAGCATATTGTCCGCCACCCAACCCTGCTGGTTGGTGGGGGTTGCGACAACAGCTTGCGCTGCCAACGTTTCTGCGGCGAGACTGACCATCAGGGTCAGCAACGCTGCAGCGAGCTTGATTGTTCGGTGCATGGGTCCGAGTCCGTGTGTTGGGAAAGAAGGGCGTGCGCGAGTAATGCAAATCTTTTTTTAATTTCCTCCTGGGAAAATGTATACCATATTGTACGATATTTTTAACTTTAGGTCAATACGAATCCCTGAGTTGCGCCCGAACCTAGTTACCTTTGTGCTAAACACCGTATTCTTGTTATCATTTAAGAAATGATAAGTCGAAAAATAAAAGGTTTTACCTTGATAGAATTGTTGGTCGTTATAGCGATAATTGGATTGTTGGCTAGTATCGTTATGATAGCTTTGCAAAAGGCTAGAGACAGGTCAAAAGATTCCCGTCGTTCCACCACCAGAAATCAGGTTAGGTCAGCTTTGCAATTGTATTATAGCGATTACACTTCGTTTCCCTCGACCGGTGGAGTTTGGATTTGTTTAGGTACGGGCACAGGCGATAGTTGCTGGAATGGTGTCTACAGTGGTTCAAACTACATTAGGACGGCTTTAACCCCTTATTTATCTAGCACATCTTATAATAATCTGAATGGTCAGGCGATCCCAGGTACTTTTGCCTATAATCATTTCCTTTACAACTTCCAAGTGCCCGCTAATGGTTTGGCAGCGGGGTCGCCCGCAGGAGCTTACTTGGTTTGGTATAAAAGCGTACCCTTTGCTCCAGGAGAGTGTAATTCGCCAATAGCCCCAGCTAACCTGGATATTTATTGGTATTGCTACGAGTTGTTAGGGACTCCCTAACTTTGAAAAAATTAAGTTTTTTGGTATAATTTAAGGGTATTAAGAAGCTGTTTTACCACGAAATAAAAATAAAATGAAAAATAAAAATAAAATGAAAAATGTACCGGGAATGCTTTTTGTATTGGGTTTGTTTTTCTTTGGGTTTGGAGCTAGGGAAGTAAATGCAACTGCCCAGCTACCTCAGGCCTATGTTGATACAACCATGCCCACCCAAACCGGAGCGATTTTAAACGTTGCTAATAACTGCTCGGGTTTACCTAATTGTTCAACTAGTTTTCAAACAGCTATTAATACCGCACAGCCAGGGGATACAATTGTCATTAAAGCAGGCGACACTTTTAAGGGCAATTTCACCCTGCCCGCAAAAACCAATGTTTCTAACCAGTGGATTATTGTTCAGTCCTCAAATCTTTCAAGCTTACCTGCTCAAGGAGTTCGTGTAGGTCCATCCGATGCCTTTAATATGCCAAAAATAAGGGCCTACACAACGGGTGCTGCAATTATCGCAAACCCATCAGCTGCCTACTTTAGATTTATAGGAATAGAGATTTCGGACGATGGACTTCCGAGTAGTTGCTGCGGACCGACCAGTCCTACAGGTGCAAGAGGGTCATTTAACTACGGTTTGGTTAATCTTGGTAATGATCCACGCATTAACTCATTTACTCTTGTCCCACATCACATAATTTTCGACCGTAGCTATATTCACGGTACCCCTTACTCGCATGTTAAGCATGGGGTGAGTATGAGCGGAGCCAACCTCGCAGTTATTGATTCTTATCTTTCGGACCTTAAAGGACTTGGGCAAGATACTCAGGCCATCAACGGTTATAATGGGCCTGGACCGCTGAAAATTGTAAATAACTTTCTTGAGGGTGCTGGAGAAAATATTCTTTTTGGAGGAGCAGATCCATACATTAGTGGTTTGGTTACACGAGATATAGAAATTAGAAAAAACTACCTCTTCAAGCCACTTAGTTGGAAAATCGGTCATCCGACATACGCCGGTATTCCTTGGGAGATTAAAAATATCATTGAATTTAAGCAAGGAGAAAGAGTTTTGATTGAGGGAAATATTCT
>JBKJSV010000101.1:0-3483 GCA_046595755.1 Candidatus Doudnaibacteriota bacterium
TTCTTGGCGCGTACAGGAAAACTTACAGCCAGTAAAATTGGACGCAACTGGGTTACGACACAAGATGCAGTTGATAATTTATTACAAGCATCAGCAAATATTTCTACAGATACGGCAAACCCTGCTCACTCAGCAGTTAAAATTTCTGTTATCTCGGATGACCATTCAACAGCAGCAACAGCAAACCCAATATTATCAACTCACCAAGATCCATCTGGGCTATCCGATATTTCAGATGTTTCAAATAAGCTCGCGCAACTTAAGGGTGAAGTAGTTTCAGAGATTGCAAAACGCGCTGCGAACGAAGCAGTCGCCAAAGCAGTAACTGGAATGCAACTAGTTTCTGCTGTGGCGATGGCCGACAAGGGGAACCTAGCGGAGATTCGAGAAACAGTCGAACAAGCTCATAAAAAAACTGAAGCTCAAGAACTGTCCACGAAAATGGATGATCGATTTAAAAAACTGGAACAGGATTTTCAAAAAGAATTTGAGAAACGGATTGATTACAAGTTTGCTGCCTTGCCCGTGGTAGCAGCTATTATTCCAGAAACAATTAAAAAAGTTGCACATGCCGAGGAGCAAAGAACCTCTCCAACACTTTTGATCACTCCAGAAAAAAAATCTCACGGCGGCGCGGTTGGAGTAATTGCAGGGCTGGGGATCGACAAGGGTCTTTCAACAGGGTTGTTTAATTTAGAAAAAGTTCAAAGATCTTTTCAGCACCGTTTCGACACCCTCAAATATTTTGCTTTAGGTTTAACTGTTTTAGCTATCGGATCAGCGGTGGGGTTAGGCTATATTACCTACAATCAAAAACAAAGCGAAAGAAGTACAGCTGAGCAAATCGCGGCTTTGAACAGAGAAAATAATAAATTAGCTAATAACGCACAGCCAGGTTCCGGCACTAATCAAGACGGCACTGGTTCAACAACCCCTACTCCAGCTGATCCAGCACCGATTAAAGTCGCGGATAATAACACAACCCAAAAAATTATTTATGTCCAAGGTCAGCCGGGACCGAGAGGTGCGCAGGGTCCTCAAGGTGTGGCAGGTCCATCAGGTGCTACCGGTGCTCCGGGAACAAGTGGTGTTGATGGTCAAAATGGATTAAATGGAATTTATAATCCTGGCACAGTAATTTATCCTAGTAATCCAACACCTTCTAATCCGGGTACGACATTTGTTTCGGCGAATGAAATTTCAGGAGTTAATTTAAATATTTCTGGTCAATCAAATTTAGCGAATTTAAAACTGACTGCGCTGAATTGCAGCACTTTTACTAACACTGGAAAACTTACTACTGATGCATCCGGCAATGTTGTTTGTGGAAATGATAATTCCGGAGTAGCCGGGACCAGTCTGCAAGGTGCTTACGATCTTTCTGTAAACCCCGAGATTGTTTTAAACAGTACTAACGGTGCTTTAACAATTCGAGATGCAAGCACACCAATTGGCGCAAATCTTCTAGAGGTTCAGGACAACACCGGCGCGACAACTTATTTTGCTGTTAGTGTCACCGGTACGACCACAACAAATTTAAATGCCTCTTTATCCGTTGTAACCCCGATTCTTAAAACTTCAAATCAAACAACAGCTTCTACAAATTCTGCAGCGCTTGCGATATCTTCCGGAAATGCCAGTGGCGCGACATCTAATTCCGGAAATATTTCCATCGACACTGGTACAGCTACAGGCACTACCGGAACTATTAGCATCGGTTCTGCAAATGCATCGGCGCTGCTTCTCGGAAACAATGCAACCAGCACATCAATCACTTTACAAAAAGGCGCCAGCGGAAATATCACTTTAGCCGGATTTAATTGTGCCGCGATGGTTAATGGCGGCAAATTAACAACCGATGTGTCAGGAAATGTGTCTTGTGCTAATGATGTGTCTGGCGCGGGTTCAACTAATTTACAGCTAGGCTACGACATTTCAACCAACCCGGAGATCGTGGTAAATAATACCAACGGTGCTTTAACAATTCGAGATGCAAGCACACCAATTGGCGCAAATCTTTTGGAAGTGCAAAATAATGCTGGCAGCTCAACTTATTTCTCAGTTACAACCAGTGGAGCACAGACCACTGCTCTTAGTGTCTCAGGACAACTTACTTCCACTGTCGCAACAGGCACTGCTCCTTTTGTAGTTTCTTCAACAACGCCTGTGGCCAACTTAAGTATTGGTGGTAACGCAGCAACTGCGACCAGCGCAACTAACGTTACGGGGGTTGTCGCAATATTGAATGGTGGTACCGGGCAGACTACAGCTAACGATGCTTTTAACGCTTTAGCCCCAACTCAAACCACAAATTCTGGAAGATATCTAACCACAGATGGAACGAACACAAGTTGGGCAGTTATAAACCAGGCACCAGCGCTTAGCGCAATAACTGCGGCAACAGCGACTAACACGATTAATAGCAGTAATTTTGCGCAGACATGGAACTGGAATGCCTTAACAACTCAGATTGGCCTAACCCTGGGTGGTGGTACAGCCATGACGACCGGGTCCGTGTTGCAAGTGGGGACTGCGACATACAACCACGGTAACGCGACAGAAACCGGAAACTTATTAAACTTATCTTTCACTGAAGCAACCACGGGTAGTGCGACTAGTACAACTAATGGTTTAAATATTTCTCCGACGATAAACGTTACTGGTACTCCGGGTTCGGGGGTTAAAACCGTTAATGGTATTAGAATTTCTGCTCCTACGCTTACTGCATGTACGGGTGGGTCTACTTGTGTTTACACTGGTTTAAATGTTAATACCAGTGGAACTTTAGCGAACACAACAATTTATTCAGCTTTGTTTAACGGCGGCAATGTAGGTATTGGAACAAGTACCCCTACATCATTGTTAACCGTCCAGGGTACATCACCAATATTGCTCGTTTCTGATTTAGCGGATGGTAGTACGACCAGAATTGAATTCAGGGAAAACAATAATGCAGCTGGTATGTTTATCCAGTATGTCGGCGCCTCAAATCGAATGGACTTAGGAACAATCGGGAATGCTTCTTCTATACTGACAATTAGTCGAAACAATGACAATGTAGGCATCCGTAATACTGCGCCGGTAAGTGGTATATTGCTTGATATTGGAACTTCAGGAACGGTAGGCGGGAATATTAGACTTAATGGCTTAACTTCTGGGTATGTTACATTGCAAGTTCTAGCCGCGAGCGGGGCAAATATTCTTACTTTCCCGGCTGTAACTGGTAACGTTGTAACGACTGGTGATAACGGGACTGTAACTAATGCCATGCTTGCCGGCTCTATAGCAGCGTCTAAGTTAATAGGAAGTGACATCGCAACTGTTGGTACTATTACATCCGGTACTTGGAACGGCGCGACAATTGCGGCTGGCTTTGGTGGTACAGGACAAACTACTTACTCTAACGGACAGTTACTAATTGGTAACGTAGGTGGAACTCTAAGCAAAGCTACTCTTACTGGAACAGCAAACCAAATCATCGTT
>JBKJSV010000074.1:0-5553 GCA_046595755.1 Candidatus Doudnaibacteriota bacterium
AAATCGGGGCGTTAGTATTATACAGAACTTGTCAGATTACCCTGCAAAACCTTTTCTAGCGTTTATTGAAGCTCTAGCTTCGATAATACCGCTAGCAACGTTTCTAGGTACTTCATCGTAGTGGTCGAATTCCATGGCATAGTTTCCTTGACCTTGAGTCATCGAACGCAACGATGTTGCGTAACCAAACATTTCAGATAGTGGCACAAACGCATCTACAATCTTTAGGTTGCCGCGATCATTCATTTCCTTTACTTGTCCGCGCTTGGAGTTAATATCTCCAATAACGTCACCCATAAACGAATCTGGGATAATAACTTCAACTTTCATAATAGGTTCAAGTAAAATTGGTTCTGCTTTTTGGACACCGTCCTGGAAAGCTTTTGATGCAGCAATTTTGAAAGCCACTTCGGAAGAGTCGACGTCATGATAAGAACCGTCGAATACAGCACAGTGGAAGTCGATAACTGGGTATCCGGCAATAACTCCATTCTCCGCGGCTTCTTTTACTCCCTTTTCAATCGGAGTAATGAACTCGCGAGGAATAGTACCTCCAACAACTTCAGACTCGAATGTAAATCCATGTCCCGGATCTTTTGGCTCAAGTCTAATCCAGCAATGACCATACTGTCCTTTACCGCCGGACTGCTTGATAAACTTACCTTCAGATTCAATAGTCTTCTTGAACTTTTCCTTATACGCAACTTGTGGCTTACCCACATTTGCTTCAACTTTAAATTCACGTTTCATGCGGTCCACGATGATTTCCAAGTGCAATTCACCCATACCGGAAATAATTGTTTGACCTGTTTCTTCGTCACCCTTGATGTGGAAGGTTGGATCTTCTTCACCCAACTTGTTCAAAGCAATACCCATTTTTTCCTGATCGGCTTTTGTCTTTGGTTCGATAGCCATCGAAATAACTGGCTCAGCGAATTTAATCGATTCAAGTCTTACTGGATGGTCGACATCAGAAAGTGTGTCACCGGTAAATGTGTCCTTAGGACCCACTAAAGCGGCAATGTCCCCTGCGTAAACCTCTTTAACATCTTCTCTATCATTTGCTTTCATAAGAACAATACGACCAACGCGTTCCTTGTTTCCACTTCTGGTGTTTAAAACATAAGAGCCGGTAGCAAGTGTTCCTGAGTAAACTCGGAAGAAAGCTAATTTACCGACGAAAGGGTCTGTAGCAATTTTAAATGCAAGCGCGGAGAAAGGCTCACTGTCGTTAGGTTTTCTTTCAATTTTTTCTGCCGCTTCAACGTCTGCTTCCTTAACTTTTGGATTCACACCAATAACGTGCTTTTTGTCTGTTGGAGCTGGAAGTAGGCTGATAATAGAATCCAGCAAGGTATGCACGATAACTCCTCTACCATCTCCGCCCAAAACAGCATACATGTTACCGGCAAGAATTGCTTTACGTAAACCAGCCATTATTTCAGTTTCTGTTAAAGCCTCACCACCTAAGTACTTTTCCATAAGCTGGTCGTCGGATTCAACGATCTTTTCCAATAACTCATGTCGATACTTAGCAACTTTTTCATTCATCTCTTCTGGTATCGGACCTTCGGTCAAGGTTTTGTCATGGAAGTCACCGTAGGTGTAGGATTTCATTTTGATCAAATCTACAACACCATTGATCTCTTTTTCAAAACCAATTGGCAACATAATCGGATAAGCATTCGGAGAAAGTCTCTTATGAATAGAGTCCAAAGACTTATAAAAGTCACCGCCGGTTTGGTTGATCTTGTTTATAAAACAGATACGAGGCACACCGTATTTATCAGCTTGTCTCCAAACTGTTTCAGACTGAGGCTCAACACCCATTTTACCGTCGAAAATAACACAAGCCCCATCAAGCACACGTAAAGAACGTTCTACTTCTACAGTAAAATCTACGTGCCCTGGGGTATCGATAATGTTAATTTTATGATCTTTCCAAAAACAAGTAACGGCAGCGGCGGTAATTGTAATACCACGTTCACGCTCTTGCTCCATCCAGTCGGTAACCGTTTCACCTTCGTGAACAGCGCCGATGTTGTGAGTAACACCGGTTTGATAAAGAATACCTTCTGTAATTGTGGTTTTACCCGCGTCGATATGCGCGATAATACCAATGTTTCTAGTTGTTTCAATACTTTGTTGTCTTGGCATAGTTTATTTAGTTTGTTTCTATCTTCTTTGGAACTTAGCAAAGTGACCAAAAGCTTTCTTTGCCCCAGCCATTCTATGTGTGTCGTCGCGCTTCTTCATAGCAGCACCTATTTTGTTATAGCCATCCATTACTTCGGCAGCTAATTTCTGGTGCATTGGGATACCTTTACGCGCTTGGGCCGCAGCAATAAGCCACTTCATTCCTAAAGCAGTTTTTCTAGGTTCAACAACTTCTGTTGGAACCTGGTAATTAGCCCCACCAATACGGCGGCCTTTTACTTCTACCAAAGGAGTAATATTTTTCAAAGCTTGTTCAAAAACTTGCTTGGCTTCAATTGGTTGCTCAGGCGTAGACATTTTTGCCTGGATTTCATCCAAAGCCATGTAAAAGATTTTCTGAGCTACAGACTTTTTACCGCGTTGCATTAAGTAGTTGATAAACTTTCCGTATTTTGGATTTCCAAATTTAGGATCCGGCGCTACGGTTGGGCGTTTTAGTTTTCTAGCTTTTCTTGGCATATATTTATGATTTCTTTACTCCATATTTGCTTCTGCTGCGTTTTCGACCTTCAACGCCAAGAGTATCTAACTTACCACGAACAATATGGTAACGCACACCTGGAAGATCTTTAACTCTTCCACCACGAATCATAACCACAGAGTGCTCTTGCAAATTGTGTCCGATTCCTGGAATGTACGCTAAAACTTCCATACCATTTGTTAAACGAACTTTGGCAATTTTTCGCAAAGCTGAGTTCGGCTTTTTTGGTGTGGTTGTGTACACTTTTAAACAAACTCCACGCATAAAAGGACTTGGACGCCAAACGGTCTGTCCTTTGATGATGTTGATTCTTCGTTCAAGAGCTGGAGTTTTTGATTTGCTCTTCAACGGGTTACGCTTTCGGCGCACCAACTGGTTGATTGTAGGCACTACGCTTTACTTTCTGCCCCTTTTGGGGTGACCAAATACGTTAACTGCCGCGAAGCGGACAATAGTTCACCGCACCTGCGCTGTAGAAGCCCAGGCGATTTAAGGTTACTCCGTATTTGATACTTAATATTTAAATATAACGGACTGGTTATATGTACGGGAATTATAGGTAAAAAAGGGGGTTTTGTCAAAACCTAGTGATCAGTGAAAATACTTCCGTTTCTGCCTAAATTGCCGGTCCAAGGGGCGCACCATGGTACTGAGGTATTATGGTAATATGCAATTTTTGTGGCACATCGGCTTGAATCGGCAGAATTTTCTAGCTGAGTAACAAGCTCATAATCTCTACCCCCTAAAGCTGGGTAATAACTATAAACATAGTTTACAGTCGACCACCCGGCGTTGATTCCGGTATTCAAAGGGTCTTTTGGGACGCTACCCATAAAGGTATAAAAGTTGTTGTCTGTAGTTAACCATTGCCCGCCGCACGTTCCATTACTAGACGCCCATGCATCCGTACCACCACAAGCTGTCTGAGGCTTCTCGGGAGGGTACGTGTTATAAGTCGAAAAATATAGTTGCATTGCGGAACTAATTGCTTGAAAATCACCTTTCCTTTTCGCGTCTCTACCTTTGATCCTGGCACTTAAAAGAGAAGTGGTAACTATCGAGGCTAACAACCCGATTATTGCTATAACGATTAGCAATTCAATTAGGGTAAATCCTGTGACTATTTTTTTATTTTTCATTTCAATATATTAAACTATAGAATACCAAACAATCTAAAGAAAAACTGGAATATAGGCTCTACAAATAACTGAAAGCCAGAGCTAGCGAACAGAAAGTATATAAGAGCAAACATAACAAGAGTACCTACCAAGCCCTGAGATTCTATTTTCATTAACCAATCAATTGCATCCTCCCCTATTAAAGACGCCAGAATTTTTGAACCATCAATTGGAGGAATCGGAATTAGATTGATAATTGCCAGGGAAATATTTACGACTACCACAATTGTAAATACCTCACTTACCGCGGTCGGTAATTCCAAAAACCGCAATGGCAAAGAAAATGCGAAAGCTAGGAAAAGGTTGGTTAGCACCCCCGCAATCGAAACCCAGAAAACGCCCCAACGGTAGTTACGCAGATTGTTATAATCAACTGGAACAGGCTTAGCAGCACCAATTCTGAAACCAGAAATTATCGGTAATATAATTGTGAAGAACGGATCAATATGTTTTATCGGGTTGATAGTGATACGTCCGGCGTCTCTAGCGGTATAATCCCCAAAGTATTCTGCCATAGAGCCATGGGCGATCTCATGAAGTATCGCTGAGAACAAAATCGCTATAAAATAGATAACGTAAATCATTGTTTGTGTCATACTTGATTATTATAAAGGTTTCTGATAAAATGTTGAAGTTATAAATTATCTAAGGAATCGGACAAATCCATGCCAAGAATGTGCGCAATCTGCGGTAAAGGTTATTCTAAGACAATCAAAAGAAGCCACTCAATGCGTGCTTCGATCCGAAGACTACTACCCAACCTACAGTACACTAAACACGAAGGTCAAAGAGTTAAAGCATGTACATCATGCATAAAGACTCAGTCAAAGACCACCGGAACAAAGTTTGCTAAGGTAACCGCTTAAAAAAACGAACGCCCCGATTCTCCAATCGGGGCGTTTTTGTTTCTGTTGCAGACTTGCGGACTCTGTCTACCGAGGGCGACGATGTATCGCCAAGGGGCAATCGAGCGAGCCGTGCAGGACAGTCCCGCGATAATATCCGAACTCGTTGAGAGTACGGTGTATCTTGCGGGCCTCCTCGCCGACTTCAGCCCAAGGGAAAATCTCCAGGATCTCGCGCAGCAACTCCGCTGCGCGCACATTCCCGGGTTCTCCCTTTGGTAATTGCGACATTAAAAGCAGAATCCTTCTTGCCTTCACATACCGTTGATTATTCGACACATCTTTACGAACCGGTGCCGGATCACCCGCTACAACAGTTTGCATCACCCCTCCTTCTGGGGCCGAATGTGGTGGGAACAATTACCGCTTGGGACAATATATACCTACACACCTATCGGGTGGAAACAAAAAAGCGTTCAATAAAGAACAGCTTTTCACTTCGACACTATACCATTATAAGAATCCGAGGTCAACTATTAAACCACAAAATAGTTGGTACCACCTTCTCGGTTAGAAAATTTTTCCATTAGTTCATCAAGTTCTTCTTCAGAAAAAAATTCGATCATTATCTTTCCGCCTCTTCCTTTTTTCTCTATTTTTACTTTCGTTCCAAACTTACTACGCAGTTCGTTCTCTAAAGCCAGCGTCCTTGGATCAGGACCCGCTGCTTCCAGGCGAGGTCTTGCCATTAGCTCTCGAACTTTTGCTTCGACTTGTCGAACATTTAAACTCTGATCGAGTATTAATTTAAATAAGGCCAGTTGCCTTTCGT
>JBKJSV010000089.1:0-13008 GCA_046595755.1 Candidatus Doudnaibacteriota bacterium
GGTTTTACAACGGCCTTCTTGGGTATTAAACGGAGCGAGCCAAAGTAACAATAATGAATATGCCAATAGCGTTTAGAAAAAATGACAGAACTAAAAACTTCCAAGGCTTCATTTTAGAAATTCCCAATATACCTACGCCTAACTCATCGGGTAGAGGTGAGGCGATTATTGCTGCTCCAATAACTGGCAGGAGCCAGGCAAAGTATGGGGTTCGCAGTAACTCAGAAATTCGAGTACCGCCCCAGCGATTAAACAAGGGTTTGAGTTCATCAATCACATTGTCTTTAAAAAAACGGAAGATAATATAATCACCAACAACAGCACCTAGTCCTGCTAAGATTGCCACTTCAAATGGATTAAGATGATCTGCTAAGTGGAACAGGACGACTGCGGCAGGGGCTACGGTAAAAGTAGAAACAAAAAAGACACCTGTAATAAAGGCACCTAAGTAGCCCAAGGAACCAAGACTATTTATAAAGTCTTTAACTGGGGCAGAGTCTGCAAAGTAAAAAAATACAACCAAGCTTACGATTAAGAATGTTGTATTCTTATACTTCCAGTTTTTGTTCATGGGATTAAACAAGCTAAAGGGTAATTTTGTTTAAACTTGGTTCGTTGTAGTTGTTAGTCACGCGATAAGATTTTAATTGGGTGCCGCTAGTGGAGACGTTCAGAGCAGTTAATTGGAGAGAAGCTAACTCCCGGATGATTTTAGGAACTCGTTAATTACTTAGAAATTAATCCTTTAACTTTCTCGAAATCTGCCTCGGAGTCACACCATACAAAAGTATCATGAGTTTGGATACCTAGTTTTTCACAGGCACCCAGACGATGATTACCGTCTCTCACCGAGAACATTTCATTTCCGTAATGCGCTCCATAGTATGTAATCAAAGGAGCAATATAGCCATCAGAGTTTATGTGCTCCACTAAAGAGTCTACCCTTGTATTCCAGTTATCCATGGATTCTTTATGTTCCATATTGTCCTCAGGGCCACAACATCTAACAAGCTTGTGTACAGGAAAATCAACTACTTCAATCCACCAACGCTTTTGTTTCTTAAGGCCTTCTGCTAACGGTATATTTTTGCCTTCTCCGCGCAAAAAATTATCTACCCATTCAGCTAATTGTTCTTGCAATCTGTTTTGTTTGTGCAAGAATTGTTCACCAAATCTTTGTCCCATAACGGTATATGTTTAGTAGGTTTAGTATACATTAGGTCTAGCAATATTAAAACATACGGATACTTAGCAAGGTTGGTTAGCTCTTTAAACCAGACGACAAAATATAAAAACATCACTGACGTGATGCTTTTATATTTTGGCTGGAGAGCGGGCCACTCGTTACACTCGCGGCATTTCCTCTATGTTTTGCCTTCGGCACAAACAAACTAAAGAAGGTCAGGACTCTTCTCGTCCCGCACCCAAACAAATAAGAAAAAGCCCGAACAAGTCGGGCGTTTTCTTATTGGCTGGAGAGCCGGGACTCGAACCCGGAACCAATCGATTAACAGTCGATTGCTCTACCATTGAGCTACTCTCCAAAATATTGATAGAGTTGGCTTGAAATGCCAAAACTACTTGGATATTATTGCATCTCTTTTTGCGTAAGTCAATAAACCCAGTATAATTAAGATCTATGATAAAAGAAGAAGTAGGAGAGTTACCAGGGTATGAGCTACTTGATAGTGGGGATGGTTATCGACTGGAAAAGTTTGGTGATTTTGTTTTGCAAAAGCCGGATCCTGCAGTTTTGTGGCAAAGATCTCTGACTGAAAGTGAATGGCAAAAAGCCGATGCGATATTCGCAAAAAGTGCCGCGGATGAAATTGGGGAACGGGGCAACTGGCAGGTGGTAAACAAGGAGATGCCGATACAGTGGATCCTGAAATATCCAATACCAAAATCTGACAATACCATTTCTTTCTACGCAAAGTTAAACCCATTTAAGCACACCGGAATATTTCCAGAACAGGCCGCGAACTGGAGCTTCATCACCGAACAATTGCAAAATAAAAGGGACATAAAGTTTTTAAACCTTTTTGGTTATACCGGCATCGCTAGTGTTCTTGCGGCTAAGCTTGGTGCCAAGGTTACACACGTGGATGCATCCAAGCCATCGATTACAGCGGCGAAAGAAAATATGCTCCTAAGCGGGTTACCGGAAGATTCAATTCGCTGGATTCTTGATGATGCCACTAAATTTGTTAGACGAGAAGCGACAAGAGGGAATACCTACGATGCAATTATTTTAGACCCCCCGGCCTTTGGCAGGGGAGCAAAAGGAGAGGTTTGGAAGTTTAACGAAGACCTGCCTATTTTACTGAATGAACTGAAAAAAATCTGCTCGGCGGATTTTAAATTTATTATTATCAATGCCTACGCGGTTTCGGTTTCAGCACTGCTGTTAAAAAACTTACTTGAGGATTTTTCTAAAGATATAAAAATAAAAACTGTCGATTACGGTGAGCTGATACTAAAAGAAAAAACCGGGCGAATGCTTTCAACTGGAATATACTCCAGATTATATTAAAAAACGAACACCCTCCAAGCAAATGCCTGGAGGGTGTTCCGGTTGGGGTGAGTATTTCAGATACGGCGTCGCGCGTCGACCAATTCGCGGATTACGAGATGATCGCGGTTCGGACCGGTACCTACGTAGATGATGGTTGTGTCGAGTTCCTCCTCGATCCATTCAACGAAGCGTTGCGTGTTGGACGGTAGGTCTTCCCACGACTGGCAGCCGTAGGAGGGCTCTGTCCATCCTGGTCGGATTTCGCAGACCGGTACGACTTCGCTGAGACGCCGTTCATCCGGTAAAGCACCGGGAGCGACAGGTGTGCCATCGAGCATGTAGCGGGTTACGACTTTGATCTGCTCAACGCCATCGAGCATGTCAATCTTGTTCAGGGCCAAATAGTCCGGCCCATTGATTCGCAGTGCGTACTTCAACCATGCTAGGTCGAGGTACCCAACGCTACGGCCGCGGCCGCTCGTTGCTCCGCGTTCGTAGCCGCGAACCTGGTAGAAGTTGGCTTCTTCCTCTCCGGTGGCTTCGCCGTCGTTAATACGTAGTAGCGCCCTGTCAAGAAAATCAGAGCGTGCCTGCCCAGGCTTGAAGAGCTCGGTGTGGATCTTTGGGAAGGCCTCAGCTCGTGCGCGATCTCCGATTTCTGACATGAAGGGACCGGCGCCGACCTTTGTGACGATCGGTTTGAAGACACCGACTACGCAGTCTATGCTACTGTGCGGAATGCCGCAGGAGTTCGCGGCGCCGGCGGAGTTGGATTGTCCTAATGAGACGAATGGCTCGATGCCCCAGATTGGGTGTAGCGCGACTCCCTGCGCCCCTTCCAACGCCACATGTCTTCCGTTCTTAATGCTCTCATGCAGCATCAAGGAAGTGTCGGCCAAGTATGGCCGTAGAAACTCGGCGTAGGAAAGGATTTCATTTGCAATCCCTCCGGCTGATTCCCATCGGCCAAGCTTACCGGTCTGGTGTAATTCCTTGAACCAAGGTGACAAAGCTTTTTCGATCGGTTCAAGAATTTCGAGCAGTGTGGTCTTACTGCGTAGGCAATCGTCGGCGCGGATTTTCATCCGCATGGTGTTGAGGAGTGCGAATGCAACGATCGCCTGTCCGGTAGTGCCGGTAGCGTTGTTGCCCTTGCATCGCTCGATGTATTGCTCGATCAGCGGATGCCAACTGGTCCAGATAGAAGCGCCACGGTCGATGTAGATCGGACCGAGCTTTACTCCGTTCGTCCGTAGATCGGCCAGTTCTTTCTCGGCCTTTCGAACATCCAGGAAGACGTCTCGTCCGATGATCGCGGGTTTGCCGCGCAGGACACTGGCTGGGAAAAAGTGCAGGACAAACTGTGTGCCGGTTTCGTCGTGTACTGTGTGTCCGGCGTTCCCACCACCGCTGAACCGGAACATCCAGTCGAAGAAATCAGCGATGAAGTCCATGAACTTGCCCTTGCCCTCGTCGCCCCATTGCAGGCCGATAACGACCGTTGTTTGTCCGGTCAGAATTCTCCGCGCGGCCTGAAGGGCGGCGGAGAAGAGGTTGCGCGTGCGCGCTGGTGCCTCTGTTGTACTCACGTTATTATTCCCCCAGGAAAATGTGAAGTGTGCAGCTCCTTAAGATACCAGCTCCAAAAGTTTAAGTCAAAAGGCTTTTCTGCTATAATTTAGGCAGAATTAACCGATAAAATAATGATAAAAGTTCCTGCGGACGTCCCGAAAGAGTTTGAAGAAATATACATAAAAAACTTAGAGCTGGTCACCCATGGGGGTGAGCGCTTAATGTTGTTTGCAGGTGATCAAAAAATTGAGCATTTAAATGATGATTTCGCCAGTCCCGACGCTTCAATGGAAGATCAGGACCCGGAGCATTTATTTAAGATTGCGTCACAAGCAAAAATTTCGTGTTTTGCTTCTCAATTGGAATTAATCGCTCGATACGGAAAAGATTATCCAAACATTCCTTACGTTATAAAATTAAATTCAAAAAGTGATTTAGTAAAGGTAGAGGACCAGGACCCGATAAGTTTAAGCTTGGTTACAATGGAACAGGTAAAGCGATTCAAAGAAGGTAACGAGTTAAACATTGTTGGTGTCGGCTACACGATATATCTTGGTAGTGAATTTGAATCTCAAATGTTGAAAGAAGCACAAAATGCAATTTTTGAAGCTCATCAAATGGGGATGTTCTCTATTATATGGATGTATCCAAGAGGGCATGCTGTGCCAAACGAAAAGGATCCGCATTTAGTCGCCGGAGCGGCAGGAGTAGCTGCTTCTATTGGAACGGACTTCGTAAAAGTGAATTATCCAAAAGCCGAAGGAGCAGACGCTAAAAAACGTGCTGAAGATTTTGCCGAAGCGATTCGCGCAGCCGGTAGAACAAAAGTTATTTGCTCGGGTGGGGCAATGATGAAACCGGAAGATTTCTTCCAACAGTTGCATGAGCAGATTCATATTTCTGGAGCAGCTGGCTGTGCTACTGGACGTAATGTTCACATGCGACCATTAGAAGAGGCAATAAGATTTTGCAACGCAACATCTGCAATTATCTTTGATAACGCTAGTGCGGAGGAAGCGACTAAGATTTTCGAAACCAAGTAGACTAAATAACTTCTAAAATATTAAAAGAAATGTTAAATCAAACCACGAGGCCTAAAACTAAAATACTTGTTGATGGTGGTGATCCAGCAGAAACAATTCGAATAAAAGAATTGATTGGTTTTGTGGATGGTCAAACCACAAATCCTTCTTTGATTGCAAAAAATCCAGAAATTATGTCTTTGGTTGCTTCTGGACACAGGTTAAGTAAACAAGAGGAGGACGCTGAATATAAGAAAATCGTGCAAGGTATTTCTCCCTTGGTAGGTGAAAAGGGTGTCTCTATAGAAGTGTTTGCGGATATGGATACCAAAGCAGAAGAAATGTTTGCCCAGGGCAAGGAGATGTTTACCTGGATCTCAAACGCTGTTATTAAGTACCCTTGCACCAGCGAAGGTTTGCGTGCTGCAGAGATGTCTGTAAAAGCAGGGATGCGAGTGAATGTTACTTTGGTTTTTTCTCAGGAACAAGCCGCTGCAATATATACCGCTACTCTGGGAGCAAAACGCGGTGGTGTTTATGTTTCTCCTTTCGTAGGTCGTTTAGATGACAGAGGTGAGAACGGTATGGAATTGATTCAAAATATTAAAAGAATGTATGCAAGCGGTGATGGGCACGTAGAAATATTAGCCGCAAGCATTCGAAGTATTGATCATTTAATGGAAACTTTTTTCCTTGAATGTGATCTTGCAACAGTACCGACAAAAGTTTTAGAAGAGTGGGCTGAAAAAGATTTTCCTATGCCAGCTGAAAATTATTCGTATCAGCCAAAAAATTTAGCCATGATTGAGTATAAAGATATTGGTTTGGATCAACCGTGGGGATCCTATAACATAAGCCATCCTTTAACGGATTCTGGTATTCAAAAGTTTGTGGAAGACTATAAGAAGACTCTCAAGGTTGAATAGTTAGTATTGTGAAAAAACTAAAGTTAATTAATTTTCCCGGCTAGATAGCCGGGATTTAATATTTATTTAATCTTTTCGACGTACCATTTAGGTAAGGAATAGGCTCTTTTCACTGCCACAGAGGAGGACTTGTGTATAATCCGGAGGAGTTTTACTGGCGTCGGGTTGATCGCAATCTTGGAATAATTTCGATCGACGAGCAGGAAAGACTAAGGGGTTGTACCGTAGCAATTGCCGGGTGTGGGGGAATGGGTGGGCAAATCGCCGTGGCTTGTGCTCGCATTGGTGTCGGTAGGATCAAAATCTCCGATAATCAAAGCTTCGACGACTCCAACCTAAATCGTCAATACGCCGCAAGTCTTCATACGCTGGGCGAAAGCAAAGCGCTGAGTACTTACGCGGAGCTGAAGAGAATCGTTGGGGACGATATCGAAGTCGAATGCGATGTCCACGGGGTTAACGCTGGGAACGTGGATGATTTTGTTTCGGATGCCGATTTCATTTTTGATGAGATTGAATTCTTTCAGCTCTGTCCGCGAATCCTGCTGCACCAGGCAGCGCGTCGTCATGGAAAAAAGGTCTTGAACTGTAACGTTGTAGGGTTCGGCTCGAGAATTTTTCTTTTTACGCCCGACTCCATGACCATGGAAGAGTTTTTGGGTGTTGATGAGAACACCTTGTTGACCGAAGCAGTAATTCGGCGAATTCTCTCACGGCTAGCACCAAACCTACCACCAGATTTCAGCAACGAGGTGGTAGAGGACTGGATCATTCGACAGCAGAAAGCTCCAATATTTGGCGCCACACCGCTGCTCAGTACTGGGTTGGTAATGGATCGTTTTGTTTTAGAGTTTCTGGGTACAAGTAGACGTCCTTGGGTGCGTGCCATACCGCCCATGCCCGCCTACGGCTACCTAGATGTTGCTCTGATGGAGGCTGGGGTAGTAGTTGGTAAGTGGTGGCAGTAATGGCAGCCAACATAAAAATCCGAGCAGCTAATCAAAGTGATCTTTCCCCAGCTCTCTCGTATGTGCAGTCCCGCTACCATCGCAAGTTTGGAACAGAGCCAAAGTCCTTAGGCGAGGACTGTTTGATCGCAGAAATGGAAGCAAATATTGTTGGCGTGATGGTTTTGCATTTTTCGACTGGGGGAGAGTTTGATTTTGAAAGCCAATTCTTATTAAACTTTTCTCTCCTGGAAAAGTCTCGCCTGCAAACTGTTTCGTTCAGTCGTTGGGTTGCTAATCATTCCGGTGTAGGGATAGGGTTGATGTTTGCTGCAATTAGGTTAGCGCTAGGTCGTGGGGCAGCACACAGTCTTAGTTGTGCTCGCCCTGACACGTTGCGTGCGTTGCGCAGAAAGTATTCCTTGCCCTTGGATATGCTCCATTTCCCTATCCGGAGGGAGAACATTCCATCGCAGGATATGAAATACTTTCTAGCTAACCCTTCCCCCTGTTTATGCGCCGCATCTTTAGGGCAATGGTATGATAGACTTGAATCAATTCAATCCCCGGATTTACTCCTCGATTTTTAAACCATGGGCGGCTTAATTTAAAAAGCCGCCCCAACCAATATGCAGCTTTCAGATACTTTAATTTATGTGGTGTTTCTAGCTCTTGTCTTGGGTTTTATTGTATTCAAAAGAAACCCGAAGAGCCAGGAAAATATTAGTTATGCTCTTATTTGTGCAGGTATGGCCCTGTGGGTTGGTGGTTTATATCTTTTTCAAATTACACAGTCATTTTACTGGCCGGATAAGATAAGCTTATTTGGGGGCATGGTAATGGTAGGTTCATTTTATGTATTTTCAAGAATTTTTCCATTTGATAGGAAATGGAATTGGGTAAAGCTTATTCCTTTATTGTTACTGGTTGCTCTGCTACCTTTTAATGTTTTTATAAAGACTGTTCACTTTTCTGAGGGTGGTTTTGTTCCCGAAAATGGAGCGCTGTTTCCAGTTTACGCGGTAGTGTGCGGTGGATACATTATTGCTACACTTAGAAATTTTTACTGGCAATACCTGAATAATATAGGATACAAAAGACAGCGTATTATGTACGTGATATTAAGCTTGGCTGTATTTTTGGTCGTGGCCTTAGTTTGTGACGTTTTGTTGCCAGTATTTAATATCGCATCGCTTAAGTTTTTTGGTCCATTGTCATCAACTCTTTTTTTGTCGTTGAGCGCCTGGAGCATCGTTTCTTATAACTTGATGGATATACGATTGGTTTTAAAAACCGTACTCGTAAACATTTTTACTTTGATTTTGGTGATATTAATTTTGGTGAGTTTTTACGGGATTTTGGATGTAAAAGTTGTTTCCGATAATCAGTTGGCGGGTTTAATAATATTTGGTGCAATAATGTTGTTTCTCTTTTTGCGTGAAGTTTTTGATTGGTTGTTTGGAAAGTTTTTCCTAAAAGGGTATACCATTTTTAAGGACAGTTTTGACGAGCTTAACGCTTTTTTGCAAGAAGAGACCAATACCGAGCGTTTAATTTTACTGGGCAATAAATACTTTAAGAGAGGACTTAGACTTTCATGGGTTTATTATTATGATTTGGAGAAGAGCCGTTTAATATTTGCACCAAATGAAAGTCCGTTTGAGAGCAATCACCTAACTATTCAACAGGCAGTAGATCCATCCATAGGAGAATACTTATGGGGTGTTCGGTCAATAAAATTTTTGTACGGGGCGGAATTTCAAGCTTTTTCGCAAATGTCTAATTTCCCGATAGCTTTAATGCCGCTTTGGAATAAAGGAATTTTGAAAGGTTATTTTGTTTTAGGACCACAGATGACTTTAAATGGTATGAGCTTTGAAGAAACGCATCGGTTAAAGTATTCTTGGGCTCACATGGAAACTGCCTTTGACCGAGCTTTACTTTACGAAGGTTTGGAACAAAAAGTACAGGCTCAGGTAGAAGATATTGAATTTAAAAATAAAACGCTCAAGGAGTTATTACAAAATAGGCTAGATTTTATTCAGGTGACATCGCATCAATTGAGAACGCCCTTAACGGCCTTAAGTGGCGCGTTAGAGGTTTTGTTTAGCGGCTCTTCGGATTCGGAGGAAAGTAGGGAAATGATAAAGATCGCGAATGAGAAAGCGAAAGCCTTGTCTAATGTTATTACTGGAACCTTAAACATTGCTCGTTTAGAACAGCAGGATGCTGAGACGCTATCGGAATATGTAAATTTAAATGAAGTTTTTGCCGGACTGTTGCCGATAATAGAGGCTGCGGCTCGGGCGAAGGGTATCGCGTTGGAATTTGAACCTATAGCTAGAGTAGAAGTCTCTGGGAATAAGTTATATCTGGAACAAGCATTTTTTAATATTTTAGAGAATGCCGTTCAGCATACTGATGCTGGTAAGGTCAAAATTTATTTCGTTCAAGCCGCGGGCACCATAACTACTTGTATAAGTGATACCGGTTTGGGTATAGAACCAGAAATTATGAATAAGGTTTTTAATAGAAATGTTTTCGGTCTAAATTCTAGAGGACTTGGTCTTGGTTTGTATATTGTTAAAACTATTATTGAAGAACACCCGGGAGGAAAAGTTTGGTTTGAAACTAGTCCAGGGGGAACTACGTTTTTTGTTCAATTGCAAAAGTATGTTAAAGGTTAGTGCTATAATTACTGTATGAAGTATATTTCTAAGATTTTTAGCACTGATTTACGTCTTTTTGAGTTAACAGTTTTATTACACGCTTTTGGCCAAGCATTGGTGTCGGTATTTATTCCGATTTTTTTGTTTAAACTAGGGTTTAGTTTATCGGAAATTCTAGGCTTTTATATTCTTTGGAATTTCATTGATGTCCCTTTAAATTTGTTAGCTGGTAAGTTAATTCAAATTAAAGGCGCTCGTTTTACTGTTTTGCTCGGACTGTTTTGCCAAGTTGGGTACTTTATAATTTTATATAATTTACACCACAGTTTATGGATGTTGTTATCACTGGCTGTGGTAATGGCTATGTTCGACGCTTTTTATTGGGTTGGGCATTTATATATTTTTGCTAGCGCAGCACACAAAAGCAAAACTATCCGAACACAAGTTGGTTTTTTGAAAGTTATTCGCTTGCTAGGCGCTCTTACAGCCCCGCTTATTGGAGCCTGGGTTTTGGGAGTTTCTGATCAACGTACTTTGATATTTTTCAGCACTATAGTGGTCTTTGCGTCACTGTTGCCTTTATTCAAAATGAGGCATTTAAAGTTTATTCCCGAGACAGCTGATTTGTCGCCGAAAAGTTTTTTTAAAGCTAGGCCTGAAAAAATAAATTATTCATTCACAGCAATCCAAGCGGTGATTGAAGAAGTTGAAACAGTTATTTTACCATTCTTTATCTTTTACTCATTTTCTAATTTAAAGAGCGTCGCTCTGGTACCTGTTTTGATAGCTTCAGCAGAACTAGTTTTAAGCTATTGGGTTGGGCGGCTGAGTTTAAAAAAGAATATAGCTAAGTTGATTTCGTTAGGCAGCTTCGCGATTGCAATAATCTGGATTGCTCGACTTCAGTTTCTAGATAATTTGGGATTACTTCTTTTTTCAGTGTTCGCAGTGGCGCTATTGCTGATATTTATAATCGTTCCAATCGAGGTAAGTATTTTTCAGCGGTCTCAAGAGACTGACGTGCTTGCGGCCGTTACTTATATGAATTTAGTCAGAATGTTGGCTCGCGGCGTCCTGTATGTAGTTTTGTTCTTGTTAGGTACCTACTTTAATGGGGCGTTTTATATTGTTATATTGTTATTGCTTTCTATGTCTTTTTGTGCTAGAATGTTGGAGTTAAAACGCAGCTAAGCTGCGTAATTTAAATTATGACCACGTAGCTCAGTTGGATTAGAGCGAGAGCCTTCTAAGCTCTAGGTCGCAGGTTCGATCCCTGCCGTGGTCACCATTTCATACATGCCAGTAGAAAAAAAATCAGAAAATTCAGAAAACTTAGAGCGTTTACAGAAATTTCTCTCAAACGCTGGAATTGCATCCAGACGTGGCTCTGAGGTGTTAATTGAACAAGGCGCAGTGAAGATTAACGGAAAAATAGCTAAGCTAGGCGATAAGGTGAATCCAGCAACAGATGAGATTCGGGTCGATGGCAAAGTTATCAAGCCTACTCAAGAAACTTTTTATATTGCGGTGAATAAACCTAGAGAGTATATTTCCTCGCGCTTTGATCCGGAAAAAAGACGTAGCGTTTATTCATTGTTGCCAAAAGCATTGCAGAGCAAGGTCTGGAGTGTCGGCCGTTTGGACTTTTACACAGAAGGTCTAATGCTTTTTACAAATGACGGAGATTTAACTCAGCATCTAGCACACCCAAGTTTTGAGCATGATAAAGAATATGAGGTCTGGCTGAACGCAGAACCTTTGGAATCCGAGCTTGATTATCTTCGTGATGGTATCGAAATCGGTAACCGAGATATGACTGAGCCCGCTAAAGTTACCCTAAAGACCGGCGGCGTGGTTTTTATAACAATCCATGAGGGGAAAAAGCGTCAGATCCGCAGAATGTTTGAAAAAATCGGATATAAGGTCAAGAAACTTAAACGTGTCAGGATAAACAAACTGAAGCTCGGGGACTTACCCTTAGGCAAAATGCGTTACGTCCAAAAGAGTGATGTCGTTTAAAGAGATTTATTTCCACAAAGCAATTACATACGCCATGACAAGTAATTGCGCGAGCTGATGTCCGCCAGTTAGAAGCCAAAGCTTTTTAGCTTTCCCCCCGAAAAGAACGTCGTTGAAAGTTAATGGCATTACAATACCTATCCAGATCAAAAGCGCCGAACTAAGTGCTTCGGTAGGGGTGTCGATGTTTGCGTAGTTAAATAATACGGCTATTACAAGTCCGGTAATAATAGCGCCGGCCACTGTCATCATATATTCCATCATTGGATTCTTTCCTGAATCCTTGTACGCCTGCATTTTTTCTGGAGTCATCCCAATGAGTTCTAGAAACATCTTCCCAAATAAAATTGGGGAGAACCATAACCAGCCGACTATAAAACTTGCGATAACTGCGACAAGTACTGCAAAAATGTTTATTTCCATATTCTTAAATTAATAGTTTACTTTTTCTTATTATGATACTGTTTGTGTATTTCTCGCAACTGTTGATTGGTGACATGGGTATATATTTGGGTGGTGGTTATTGATGCATGCCCCAACATGCTTTGTACGCTTCGAATATCGGCGCCGTTCTGTAATAGATCTGTGGCAAAGCTATGCCTAAGTGTATGAGGACTGATTTTTTTCATAATTCCGCCGAACAGGGCGTATTTTTTTATTATTCTTTGAATCGTCCTTGGGGTCAATCCTGAAGCGTCTTTTCCAAAGGAAGCCATGTCTTTCGAAACACCCATTCCCACTTGCTTGTGCGCGATAAAAAGAAATTTAGCGTTGTCTTTGCGGGCCTTCAAGTATTTTTCAATAGCATCTGTAGCGTCCGGTGATAAAAATACCAACCTCAACTTATCTCCTTTGCCTCGGACAGTAAACTCGCTGCGCTTTAAGTTAACCTGATCTTTTTTTAGAGAGCAGAGCTCAGAGACACGTAAGCCAGTAGCGAAAAGTGTTCTTATGATTGCATCATCGCGCAACATTAAAATGGGCTCTTTTTCCATTTTAATAGCATCAAACAGTCTAGCTAGCTCGTCATTGTCTAAAAATTCAACCATCCGGTTTGGGGTTTTAGCAAGGTCAATTTTTTCGGCTGGCAGGGTGCTGATGTCTCGTTTTTGTAAATACTTTAAAAAAGAGCGTAAGGCTATAACGTGATAGTTTTGGGTATTTTGTTTTAAGCTTTTACCTTCTTGATCTGTAAGTCGATTAATGTGTAGTCGATATTGTCGCACTAGCTCGAAGTCAATTTTTTCTGGTCTTGAAACTCCTTTCGATACGGCAAAGTCAGCAAAACGGTTTAAATAATGGTCCTAATTGCGAAGTGTCACCTTGCTGCGATTTTTT
>JBKJSV010000020.1:0-8378 GCA_046595755.1 Candidatus Doudnaibacteriota bacterium
GTTCTGCCATGTAAACTGCTACGAGGATACTAATTATTCGACCTCGGCCAGCCGAGAAAGAATAAATTAGAGAAACTATAATCCAAAAGAAAAATATAAAGGCATCCCAACTCGGGTTATGGAAATTTACACTATTTATTAAAGAATTAAAATCGAGACTCATTTTGTTTTGATTCCTATTGTGAATTCTTTCATCCCCACCTTTTCCTTGATTATACCATATCTCCCGAGTCTTCTAACTGTTTCAATAAATCTTTCTGTTTCTTAGAAAGCCTTTCCGGCACAACCACCCTAAGAGTTACGAACATATCTCCCCGACCAGATCGGTTTAACCGCTGAGTCCCTTTATCACTTACACGTAAAACCTTGCCACTTTGAGTTCCAGCAGGAACTTTAATTTTCACATTGCCATCTATCGTAGAGGTTTCAATTGTAGCGCCTAGAGCAGCCTGAGGAAAAGAAATATCCACCTCTTTATACAAATCATATCCATCGCGCTTGAAGTCGTGACTAGGCGTGACTCTTACGGAGATATAAAGGTCACCCACCTCTGAACCTCGGTAGCCAGACTCACCCTCACCTCGGACACGGATGCGCTGGCCATTATCAATACCACCAGGTATCGATACCCTTATCGTTTTATGACCTCGCTTTACCCCAGCCCCAGCACATTCATTACAGGGCTTTTCTGGAATTTTACCCGCACCTTCACAACGATCGCAAACCGCTGAGGTAGCGATAGTTCCCAAAATCGTTCGCCTTGATGACTTTATCTGTCCTTGCCCATGACATTTGGGACAAGTAATAGTTTTAGTTCCTGGCTCTGCGCCCTCACCATTACATTTCTTGCAAGGATTTTTCTTTTCCAAAGTAACGTCCTTTTCAATTCCAAAAGCCGCTTCTTCGAATGAAATCGACATCGGCATTTCTAAATCCACTCCTCTACTGCGGCGGTCTTCAGTCTCGCCGCCAAACATGCTCGACAAAATATCTTCAAATCCAAAAGAGCCACCATTACCAAAACCACCTTCAAAACCCCCAAAGGGGTTACCACCATAACCCTGTCTTTGAGATTGATCAAAAGTTTGGCCGTACTGATCATACTGACCACGTTTAGTCGAATCTGACAAAACCTGATACGCTTCATTAATTTCTTTAAATCGTTCAGCTGCCCCTCCACGATCAGGATGATGCTCCCCGGCTAGCTTACGATAAGCACGTTTAATATCATCCGCCGAAGCGTTTTTTTGAACACCAAGAATGTCATAAAAATTTTTAGCCATTTATAATTCCAGGGTTTTAGTAGTTATCTGAGTTTCCATTGTTTTTAATACACCGGCTCGACGTAAGAATGCTGCTAAAACTGTCGCGATAATTGCAAAAATAAATCTTCCTATCGGCCATACTATGATTAGTGAAAAAAATATTACAAAAACTCCGGTCCGATCCAACTTATAGGTTTTAAGCATTTCGCTCAGCTGCAAAGAAACGAACTTTTTCCCTACCTCGGACATTTTTTCCCTTCCTTGTATTTCGAAGCCTACTTGCTTAGAAATGACTTTACGCTGTTCTGCCAACATAGCATTGCTTGGGTTTTGTAGCCCTTGTTCACTAAACTGTTCTCGAAGATAGGTGTCCACACTTTTCTCTGAGTTAAACTCAGCAACAAATTTTCCAATAAAGGGCCAGGCGTAATTAGAGGTTTGTTCCGAGAAAGTATTTTTTGCGATACTATCAGTCAACCTATCTTGTAGAAAGGATGAGGAAACTCCAATCAAAACTAAAATCACCAGAGCAATCTTTGAATATGCCGTGAAATAGTATTTAATTTTTAGGCTCCGAGCTAGTGCTGAGCTAAATTCAATCAGGACCATTGATGAAACGAATATTGCCAGAGCAGATAATAACGTTTTGGCGCTTACCGACATAAACACTAGGATCCACAAAGAACTTAGAAGTGTCGTCAAAGCAAAGTCAGTTCGGTCTCGTGTTAGTGACAAAACAAATAAGAACGCATAACTAAGACTTAGGCCAATTACAAATAACAACCAGTTAATCCCATTTCCCATAAACAGATTCTCTGCTTGGAATATGCGAGAAAAAAAGTACCAACCCATACCGGAGAAAAGAACGGTCATCAAACTAAAAAGTATTTTTTTTATTTTCATAATCTAGACGTATTTAACTAAGCTTTCCCTATTCTACCACTTCGGCATCTACCGGACCATCTTTTTTCTCATCTGGCTTTGAATCATTTTTTGCTTCCGGAGCTTGTTGATACATAGCAGCGCCTACTTTTTGTATAGAAGTTGAGAGTTCGTCTAGAGCTTTTTTAATTACCTCTAGATCTTCTTTGTCCTTAACAGCTTTCAAAGCATCTATTTTTTCCTGAGCTTCTTTTTTATCAGCCTCCGGCGCTTTTTCTCCCGCTTCTTTCAAGGTCTTTTCAGCAACGGATATAAGAGTGTCTGCTTGGTTTCTTGTGTCAACCAACTCTCTGCGCTTTTTATCTTCAGAAGCATGCATATCCGCTTCTTTCTTCATTCTTTCGATATCATCTTTGGAAAGATTCGACGATCCCTGGATAGTAATCTTGTTTTCTTTATTTGTACCCTTATCTTTGGCACTAACTGTCAAAATACCATTTGCATCAATATCAAAGGTTACTTCAATCTGAGGGACACCCCTTTGAGCCGGTGGTATATCGCTTAATGAAAAAGTGCCTAAAGACTTATTATCTTTCGCAAATTCTCTTTCACCTTGTAAAACATTAATCTCAACTGCCGGTTGGTTATCAGCAGCGGTGCTGAAGACCTGTGACTTGGATGTAGGGACTGTAGTATTGCGATCTATCAAAGCAGTTCGCACTCCTCCCATCGTCTCGATACCCAAAGTCAATGGCGTTACGTCGAGCAACAAAATATCTTTAACCTCTCCACCTAAAACACCAGCTTGAATTGCGGCTCCTTTGGCCACCGCTTCCATTGGATCAATTCCGCGCTCAACCTGCTTACCGATAAAATCTTCTACAAATTTAGAAACGATCGGCATTCTTGTTGGACCACCAACTAGAATAATTTTATCAATTTGAGCAGGAGTCAGCTTAGCGTCTGCGATTGCCTGCTCCATTGGGTGACGTAACTTTTCAATAATTGGCTTTACCAACTCTTCTAATTGAGCACGGGTAATTTTTTTTGCCAAGTGCTTTGGACCGTTTGCGTCAGCAGTAATAAACGGTAGATTTAAATCTGTTTCCAATGTCGTCGAAAGCTCTATTTTTGCTTTCTCGGCTGATTCTCGGACACGGTTCATCGCCATTTTGTCTTGAGTGATATCAATACCATTTTCTTTTTTAAACTCATCAGTAATATAGTTGATCATCGCCGAGTCCATATCCTTACCACCCAACTGAGTGTCTCCCGAAGTCGAAATTACTTCAAAGACTCCTTGACCAAAGTCCATAATCGTTACATCCAAAGTTCCACCACCTAAGTCAAAAACTAAAATTTTCTGTTCTTGACCAACCTTATCTAATCCATATGCTAAAGCGGCGGCGGTCGGTTCGTTGATAATACGGACGACTTCCAGTCCCGCAATTTCCCCGGCATTCTTTGTCGCTTGTCTTTGCGCATCATCAAAGTAAGCAGGGACTGTGATTACCGCTTGCCCTATTGGACCACCAACATAAGCTTCTGCATCTTTTTTAATTTTCTGCAAAATGAAAGCAGAAATTTGTTCCGGGGTATACTCCTTACCGGTTAAATTATATTTAAAGGATTTGCCCATATTCCGCTTTGCTTCAAAAACCGTACCTTCTGGGTTTGTGACTGCCTGACGACGAGCTGGCTCACCAACTAATAGCTGACCCTCTTTCGCAAAAGCAACGTATGATGGAAATGCTTTACCAGCAATACTATTACCCTCCGCCGAAGGAATAATAACAGGCTTACCACCTTCCATTACGGCCGCCGCAGAGTTTGAAGTACCTAAATCTATTCCGATTATTTTTGACATTAAATTCCTTTCTTAATTTTTCTTAGTAATTGCTACCTGTGCCGGTCTAAGCAGCTTATCGTTAATTGTGTATCCGGTTTGATATTCTTCAGCGATATTTCCATCTTCACCACCCGGAACCTCTCGAATCGCTTCGTGGAGATTCGGATCAAAGGGCTTACCGATGGTTGGGATTTTCTTAATACCCATTTCCCCCAAAGTACTTTCAATCTGCTTAGCTATTCCACCCAAGCCATTCTTCCAATTATTATATTTATCGTCATCTACTTCCGGAGCGTGCAACATCGCTTGTTGCAATGAGTCCATAACAGGCAGAATTTGTGAGAACGCCATGGACTTACCCATGCTAATTAGCTCAACCCCTTCCGCTTCCTTACGACGGCGATAATTTTCCATATCAGCTTGCGATCTTTTCCAGCCGTTCAGGTTTTCCTCTGCCTCTTTCAAGGCCTTGTTCAATTCTATTTGTACAGGGGTTAATTCCCCTTCTTCCTGATTTTCTGTTTGATCCATCTTTTTTACTTAATTATTTGTAAAACTAACATTAAGGTTCCACCGCTCGACAAAAACTTTGCAACATACTCGACTAAGCTCATGTTCTTGTCATAACGCATGGATTTAGGGCCAAGAATACCAATCAAACCTTTTTTACCTGATGGCAACTGAATTTTTGAAACAATCAGGGAGTAATTTTCTAAAGGAGCTAAGTGATGTTCTTTGCCTATTAAGGCTTCTGGTTTTTCTTTGAAAAAATTAGTCAGCATTTGATCAGCGTACTCATCTATATCTTCGAAAAACTGGACCATTTCAACCACTCCTTTTTTATCCAGCTGCGAGCTTTGAAGAATATTAGAAAGCCCTGTCGCTGAAGTTTCCTCTGGTAGCAAAGCGAATGCGGCTTGATCTGTCCTTTCAGCAAGTAATTTCGCAATGTTTCGACTGACCTCTTGAGACTGCTTGTGGAACTTAATCAACTGCTCGCGAAGAGACTGCTGTTCACGAAGAGAAAGTTCAAACCTTTTCATCAACTCATTTATAAAATACCTATAACCAACGTCCGTCGGCACCCTGCCGGCTGAAGTATGAGGCTGCTCGATATAGCCTAGTTTTTCTAAAGCCATCATTTCGTTTCGAATCGTTGCTGAAGAAATGCCAAATTTATATTTTTGGTTTATTTCTTCCGATCCAATTGGTTGAGCATTGTTAGAATACTCCTTAACAATTGCGGCCAATAGCTTTGCTTGCCTTGGGGTTATCGCCGGGGTCATATACAAAATAATAATATTAGCACTCGACCCTGTCAAGTGCTAATTATTGTGCCATTATTATTGAATACTCGAATTCGGTAGACCAGTCTCTACAGACTCCTGGTAAACCCCCTAGAGGACACCCTCCCATCGGTGGAACACCACAAGTGGCTTTTGGATAATCAGGACGGACAACGCCTTCCACCTCTTTTATAGCAATGACTGCGAACGGCGTGGTGAAAGGACAGTTATAGGTTACAGCGGAGCTAGCGGGGTAGTTATAGTAAGCGTAGTAATAATTTCCCTGCCGTACGAAAAGATCAATATTAGCGACTATTCTGTTTAAAGGATCATTCGGCTCAACAGAGATATAGCCACCAGAAACCAAACCAGTCAGATATGAATTTAAGGTAGTTTCCCACCCCCCCGGGCCGCTTGGGTCCACAACTGGAGGATAAACATTGTTATCGGAATAATAAAGATTCAATGCCGTTACAAGCTGTCTTATATCCGCAATTCTTTTTGCGTCTCTCCCCTTGCCACGAGCATTATTTAAAGCAACTAATACTATCGAAGATAACAAGCCAATAATAGCTATAACAATTAACAATTCTATCAACGTAAATGCTTTTTGTTTTGAACCTGACATACATTTATAATAACACGAATTAAAACGGCCGGCACTTGTAAGCGCAGGCGGCTTAGATTTACTCAAAGTACTCTTTGAAATCTATTCTTTTTGCCAGACACAATATAAGTACTGGCCCGCCAAACAGTGTCCGTTACGTGCCGAATTCCAAGAGGTATTACACCCCGCCAACTCTTGCATATTTGCGCTCTGATTATTAAGATTCTCCATATTAGCCAAGACAAATGTTCCGCCACAGGGGTCTTTTCCGTAGTCATAGTAATAGTACCGATACCCGCCATTGCTTAATGGGTCTGTTGGGACTTTAGCTAAGTAATTTGGTATTAGCTCTGCTAGGAAGTTTGGCTGATTATCTGCCCAATAACAACACCCAGAAGGGGTAGCCCTGTTAATTGGCATCGTTCCGGTGTCAATGTAATAAGCCTGCAGAGCGGTATTAATTTGCAACAAATCCGCTTTTCTTCTAATGTCTCTAGCGTTACTTCTTGCTTTTGCTACCGAGGTCATTACAATCGAACTTAACAAGCCCACTATCGCAATAACAATGAGCAGTTCAATTAATGTAAACGCACTATTTTTTTTATTTAAGTTTAGTTTTTGTGTCATACGGCTCCCTTTAACTATATTATAGCAGCTTTTTCAAATACTGCCCGGTATAGCTACGTTTTATCTTGACAATATCTTCCGGAGTACCAGCAGCGATCAATTCGCCACCTTTATTGCCACCTTCTGGGCCTAAATCTATTATCCAATCAGCAAATTTAATAACGTCTAGGTTATGCTCAATTACTACGACACTATTCCCTTTTTCCACAAGACGATTCAAAACTTCGAGCAACCGCTTCACGTCTGCAAAATGCAATCCGGTTGTTGGTTCGTCTAAGACATACAGGGTTTTACCAGTAGAGGCCCTGGAAAGCTCAGCGGAAAGCTTAATGCGCTGCGCTTCTCCCCCCGATAGTGTTGTCGCCTGTTGACCCAAATGCATATAGCCCAACCCCACTTCCGAAAGGGTTAAAAGTTTTTTATGAATTAAAGGGATGCTCTTAAAAAACTCTTTTGATTCATCGACAGTCATATCTAAAACTTCAGAAATATTTTTTCCTTTGTAATGAATCTCTAAGGCTTCGCGATTATACCTACGCCCTTTGCACTCCTCACAAGCAACGTACACATCTGGTAAGAAATGCATTTCTATTTTTATAACGCCGTCACCGCCACAGGTTTCACAGCGACCGCCCTTAACGTTAAAAGAAAACCTCCCTGCTTTGTAGCCACGCATCTTTGCCTCAGCTGTTGCGGCAAACAAATCTCGAATATAGGTAAAAACTCCGGTGTAAGTAGCGGGATTGGACCGCGGTGTGCGGCCAATTGGTGACTGGTCAATATCAATAATCTTATCGACATGATCCATTCCTAAAATTTTCTTGTGAGCGCCTGGCTGGTCCTTTGAACCGTAGAAATAATTTGCCAATGCTTTAGCTAAAATTTCATTTAACAAAGTCGATTTGCCTGAACCCGAAACACCAGTCAAACAAACTAGCTTTCCTAAAGGAATGTCAACGTTAAGATTTTTTAAATTATGCTCAGCGGCACCGATAATAGAAATCTTTTTGCCATTTCCGACGTGTCTACGCTTAGGAATATCAATCTTCTCAACGCCGGACAAAAAATGCCCAGTTATTGAATTTTTATTCTTTGCAATTTGAGCAGGCGTTCCTTCTCCAATAATTTCCCCTCCATGTTTTCCCGCGCCTGGTCCAATATCAACAACCCAATCAGCAGACTCAATGGTGTCTTGGTCGTGCTCCACCACAATTACTGTGTTTCCTAAATCTCTCAAACCTTTCAAAGTTTTCAGCAAACGATCATTATCTCGCTGGTGTAGACCAATCGACGGTTCATCTAATATATAAAGAACACCAGTCAAACCAGATCCGATTTGAGTTGCCAAACGAATACGCTGGGCCTCTCCTCCCGATAATGTGTCCGCGCTACGGTCTAAGGTTAGGTAATTTAAACCAACATCTTTTAGAAAAGTGAGACGCGCGCAGATTTCTTTAAGTATTTGGTAAGCAATCTTTTTATCTTTCTCTGACAGCTTTTTGTTTAAGGCTTGGAAAAAGACATCGGCATCATCAATACTCATTGTGGACACATCAACAATAGACTTATCTGCAACAGTTACAGCCAATACTTCAGGCTTCAATCTTTTTCCATGACAAGTAGGACAAGCTTGGATGCGCATGTAGTTTTCTATTTCATTACGCATGTAGTCAGAATCGGTTTCCTTGTAACGTCTCTCCAGACTTGGCACAACCCCTTCAAACACTGTATTAAATCCATATTCAAAGTCTTCGCCGGAATTTTCAATTTTAATTTTTCGCTCCCCAGTGCCGTACAAAATTACATCAATCGCCTTCTGAGGTAACTTGCTGACTGGAACATTAACAGAAAAACCATAAGCA
>JBKJSV010000037.1:0-3662 GCA_046595755.1 Candidatus Doudnaibacteriota bacterium
TCGTCCTTTTCAAGAAAACCTCTATAAACATTGCTAACTGTGTAGGCAATAATGTATCCAACTTCCCCACTCACATTCACATCGGCGTCTCCAATTTTAAAATGAGCCTCAGAATCCTGAGTGTAACTAAAAGGATACGGGTTTCCATTTAAATCTGAGACTGTAGGATTTGTAAGCAGTAAAGTTGGAGCGTCCTTCGAGCCAAGCGGAATGTCTCTGAAAATGCCATGTCTGATGTTGCTACCAAAATCGTAAAGAATTCTCTCCGTAACGTTTAGTGTTCCGTCGGTATTAATTTGCAGCTTTACATCGAAACTTTTTATACTTTCGCTCGATGCAGCAGCTGACCACGGCATCAATGCAAAAACCATAAGCACCAGGGCGCCTATGGTTTGCAATTTCTGTTTAAAAGAAATTGGTATCATCGATTAAAATTTTACTTGAACATTTTCGCGTTCTGTCTCTTCAGCTCCGAAGAACTGTTCTTGACCAAAACCAAGGACTTTTACAAACAAGTTGTTTGGGAAAACCTGGATCTTGTTGTTATATTCTCTAACCGCGGCGTTATAGTAGCGACGCGCGCTTTGAATATCATTTTCCAAACTTGAAAGTTGTGTTTGTAGTTGTTGAAAATTTTCTGAAGATCTTAACTGTGGGTAATTTTCCGCTACTGCAAATATTCCGGTAATAGCATGTCCTAAATTGTTTTCAGCAGTTGCTCGGTTAGCAACGGAACCAACAGCGGCTTGAGCTTGGGCTCTTGCTTGGGTAACCGACTCTAAGACACCCTTTTCCTGACCCATGTACCCTTTAACCGCTTCGACTAAATTAGGTACCAAGTCATATCTACGCTTTAATTGGACGTCAATATCCGCAAAACCATTTTTAACTGTGTTGCGAGCTTTTACTAAGCTATTGAACATGCCAATAAGCAAGAAAGCTATTACCGCAACAATAATTAACCCAATTATCATATATTTAGTTTAATATTTGTACTTATTGTACGCTATTTCTTCCTAGATTGCCATTTTTCCCAAACAACTAGCAAAGGACTAGCGATGAAAATCGATGAATAGGTGCCGGCGGTAATACCAACAAACAATGCTAGAACGAAGTATCTAATAGATTCGCCGCCGAACAGAAGCAGCGCCAACAACACAAACAAAACGGTCAGCGATGTGTTCAAAGATCTAACAATTGTCTGGTTGATACTGTGATTGATAATGTAATCAATCGGCTTTCCAGCTTCTGTTTTTAAATTCTCTCGAATTCTGTCAAAAACCACAATTGTGTCATGAACTGAAAAACCTAGGACTGTTAAAAGCGCTGTGACGAACAGTGAGTCAATTTCAACTTGCATGAAATGTCCTAAGATAGAGAATAATCCGATAACGATAAACAAATCATGTAGCAAGGCTACGATGGCAGCCCAGCCAAATTTCCATGATGTAATTGGCTTAGTCACTCTTCGAAAGGCGTAAGCTATGTACAAAACAATACCTAAGCTGACTAATAGCAATTGCCAAATCGCTTTCACTCTTAGCTCTTTACCAATTGTCGGTCCAATAGAAGTGTAAGATTTTTCTGTAAATTCCCCCACATCAGCTTTTATATTCGCTTGGATCTTATCGTAATCAGATTTCTCTAGTGGTCTAGTTTTTATTATTACATCGCTAACCCCAGCCGATCGTACTTGAGCCCCATCGGTGGTTTTTGAAACTGCTTCACTTACTTTGCTGATATCAGGAGCTTGAGAGAAAGATAACTGAGTAATGGTTCCGCCTTTAAAATCTATTCCAAAACGCAGACCAAAAACCGCCAAAGCAATTAAGCTGGCAGCAAAAAGAGCGGTGGATAAGCCGAACCAAAATTTGTAGTGTTTGATAATATTCAACATCTATTTATTCTCCGTTACTGTATTTAATGCTTCTGGGGTAGTCTTATTTTTTGAGTTAGCTCCAAACAACCAAGGGTGAGCTAAAATGTTATGACCTATAAACATTCGTAGGAAAGTCTTCGTCACTGTAATTGCCGTAAACAAAGAAATAATAATACCGATAGCTAGAGTTTCGGCGAAACTTTTAATTGCAGGAGTGCCGAAAGCATACAGAATTGCTGTAGTTATCAAACTCGAAGCATTGGAATCGCGAATGGAAAGCCATGCACGATTAAACCCATCTTCTAAAGCTTTAGGGACGTCTTTACCCAGTCGAAGCTCTTCCTTTGTTCTTTCGAATATAAGAATATTAGCGTCTACCGCCATACCGATTGATAGGATAAATCCGGCTATGCCCGCTAATGTCAAAGTCACCGGGTGAAGGTTTCCGGCAAACATTAATCCGAAATAAGAAGCCGCTGCTACCAAACCAAATAGCCAACTGCTCGTAACCGCGAGAACAAAGAACAAACCAACTAGGAATACCGCCGTTACTGAAATACCAATTTTAAATATTGCGAAAACCAGTACAGAATATAAAGCCAGCGCTAGTAAGGCCAAGAAACCTGGCAAGCGGTAATAAACTAGCATGAACAAAGCAATCAAGATCATTCCGATAATACCGGCAACGATGCTTTTCTGAATAGAATCCTTACCAAGACTAGCGCCAACATTTTGCTGTGAAATTAACTGAATTGGCACAGGTAAAGCGCCGGAGTTTAAGCGCGAGACCAACTCTTTAGCTTCGTTTACCGAGAAGGTACCAGTAATCACGGCTTTACCATCGGTAATAGGACTTTGCACGGTCGGTGTAGAAAGTGGAATGCCGTCTAAAAATATAGCCACAGGCTTACCCAAATTTCTGGTAGTAATTTCGCTAAACAGTTTTGTGCCTTCGTCGTTGAATTGAAGAGCGATTTGAGGACGACTATTTTGCTGACCGAATTCAACCACCGCAGAAGTTAAATCTCTACCTGTTAAACCAGTGGTCTTCCATTGTCCGTAGGGATCAACTTGGACAGTTCCATTTTCATCGACTGTAGCATTTTGTGGAGTATCTGACTGCTCTCTGAAATCTAGAAAGGGGGTTTGTCCAATTACTGAAATAGCTTGATTAATATCAGTAATACCTGGCAGTTCGACAATAATTCTGTCGTTACCTGCTGTTTCAACTAAAGGCTCTTGGACACCAAAAAGAAAAACTCTTCTTTCGATAGCAGAGCGCACCGATTCCATTGCGTCCTTTTGCTTTTCTGCGGGAATATCCGTTAGATTCCCTTGATATTCAAGGTGGGTGCCACCTTGTAAATCCAACCCCAAATGCGGTTTAAATTCTTGATTAAAATTAATCTTGAGTTTTCTCAAGTCAATTTTGCTACCTTGTGGGACTACAATAAAAACCGAAAAAGCTGCTATCAATAAAATAAACACAAATGTCAGGTATAGGCGGAGGTTTTTTCTCATTGGATGTAACTGATTATTAATGAATTTAGTGAATCCTTAGTATTTTAGTGCTTTTTCCCAATTTTATCAAGGAAAGCGTTGGTCCAGTTCTGATGACCTAAATCTGAAGGGTGAAAGCGGTCCGCGGCGAAAGTAGCTTGAATATCGGGGTAACTATCCCAACCAAAATCATGGATATTAACTACTTTTATCCGATCGCTCTCCAAAGCCATGATTTTATCGTTTATTTCTCTAGCTTTACGGTCGAGTAACTTGCGATACC
>JBKJSV010000041.1:0-2864 GCA_046595755.1 Candidatus Doudnaibacteriota bacterium
CTGGCTTGCCGGTAAAGTATGGAAAGCAAGTGAAGCCGCGCCATTTAAATGCATTAAACTTTTTGCTGATCGCCATATGGAGTATAGTACTTCGGTAAGAGATGGCTGGTCATATAAAAATGGTGCATTTGGAGTTCACATGAATCATAGCCAGGATCCAATGGTTACCTGGCCATTAAAAAAAGTGAGCGATACTTCATTTACTTTTTATGTAGAACCGTCGAACAAAACCTTCATCTACACATTTGTGAAAAACCTTTAATCGTATGAAAAGAATAATATTTTTACTCGCGCTCTCTGTAAATATTATCGCCTGCTCTGATAACAAAGAAAAAAAGACAACAGATATTTCTACACCAACAAAAAGTCCTGTTAGTACAGTAGAAGACAAAGCCGTTTCAGACTGGCTCGGTGGTAAAGAATGGAAAGCAGAAAGTGGCGCAGCTCCTATGGATATGATTAAACTTTTTTCGGATGGAAAAGTAGAATTTAAAGAGCCTGCAGCAAACGACCAATGGGCCTATGTTGGAGGAGAATTTGGCTGGTATAGAAATGGAAATAAAATGCCTGTCGTAACCTGGCCCGTACAAAAAGTTAGCGATACTACATTTTCATTATTTGTAGCACCTACGAAGAAAACCTACATATACAAATTTGTTAGAAACCTTTAATTATTAAATATGAAACCAAACATCAACTGGCTAATCATTTTCTGCCTCTCTCTTACCATTATATCATGTGGTGGAGGAAAAAAATCTGCATCATCTGTCGCCAAGGAATGGTGCGATCTTAATGGCAAAGCGCATAGAGCCGCCGCCGCCGGCGGTTCTGCTGCTGACGAAGCACGCGTAGCTGTAAAGAAATTTGAAACCGAGATGGAAGCAAAGTATGCGAAAGATCCAGCTTTCATGAAGGAAGTAGGGAGAGAAGTGGAGAAGTGCGAGGCGGCTTCGGAAGGGCGGTAAAATACAAGTCCGAGAGACCGAAAGCTCAAAAACTTTGAGAGTCGTCATTTATTTGGCGGCTCTTTTTTTTGTAAGAAGAAAATATTCAATACTCAATATGTCAATATATCAATGTTCAAGTGGAAGAGTTCGGACTCTGTATTTACTTTCGGACTTTCGGTCTTTCGGTCTCTCGGACTTTCCCAAAATTGACAATCGGTATCATCAAATTCAACTGCGCAATAAATCCTTTTTCATCGAACCTATCAGTCTGAGGAAGGCCGTTTAAAGTATAAGGCACCTGGTACGTAAAATAATTGGTAAGTCCATAGTTCGCCATCAACTCCAGGCTAAGTCCCTGCTTTTTTTTCCTTGTTATCCTTTGCAAGCGTAAACCGGTAAAGACTGTCGGGGTTACCCGAAATTCACGCTCAATATATACCGACATATAATAACCAGAACCCGGTGGCAAGTTCCAGACTTTATAAGTACTCTTTACTTGTTCGCCATTTTTAGTTACACCTTCGGAGGTCTCAAATCTAAGTCTTCCACTAGCGTGACTTTCAAAATTTACTGCTAGCCCCAATCCCCCGAAAACACCAAATTGATTTTTTCGAGGTTTTTTATTCAGGCGCTTTTCCAAACCGAAATAGAAACGAAATGTTGATTCAGTTGGCTCAACGGAGGGGTCGCTAAATATTCCTTGAAAATTTTCGCGATTCATTGAAATCATCACCGATTGAGGATCTATCGAAATTCCACTAAACCATGCGACGCTTGATTTATTTGGGTAACGCGCATACTCAAGTCCAAATGATCCTCCTAAATTCAAGCCTGGATAAAACATTCGATAAGCATAGCCTTTGGAATCAACGGCGGGCAAATTGACACTGGCCAAGCCTAGTTTAAAACGAATCTGGGAATGATATTGACTAAGGGCAGTCAAGGTCATGACTATGCCCGTCAGCATAGAGAGAAGCTTTTTCATAACTAGCAGTTTAAGAGAAGTCCGAGAGTCCGAGAGACCGGGAGACCGAAAGTCCGAGAGTACGTCTTCTGTTTAACGGCCAGACATTATAAATATTGCGAATTAGTTCCAGAAACCAAGTGTCATATAATTCGAGGCATAGAGAAGTATTTTCTCTCGGTCTTTCGGACTTTCGGTCTTTCGGACTCACTTACTCCGCCCAGCTCATCACGTAATGCTCATTCTCAATCTCCAGTGCCTGCTTCGTCAGCATCAATGGATGAAACGTATCAACCATTACCGCGAGTTCTTTTGTTTCTTTCGCGCCGATGCTTTTTTGAACAGCTCCCGGGTGTGGACCATGAGGGATACCTGCAGGATGAAGAGTTATCATTCCCCTTGTTACATTCTTGCGGCTCATGAAGTCACCATCTACATAATATAATACCTCATCACTGTCGATATTGCTATGATTATACGGAGCAGGTATTGCCTGTGGATGATAATCGAAAAGACGCGGACAAAAAGAACAGACAACAAAATTATGCGCTTCGAATGTTTGATGTACCGGTGGTGGCTGGTGCACACGTCCTGTGATTGGCTCGAAGTCGTGAATGGAAAATGCAAACGGGTAACAGCATCCATCCCAACCTACCACATCAAAAGGATGCGTACCATAATGAAGCCCATAAAGCATTCCCTTCTTTTTTGCTTTGATTAAAAAGTCTCCTTTCTGATCATAAGTAGGCAAATTCTCCGGACCACGAATATCTCTTTCGCAGTAAGGAGAGTGTTCAAGTAACTGACCGTACTTACTTAAATATTTTTTTGGATAGCGGATTGGTGTAAACGATTCAACAATAAACAAACGATTTTCAGCAGTCTTAAAATCAATTTGGTAAATAGTTCCTCTTGGTATTACCTGGTAATACCAAGAGGAACTATTTACCAAA
>JBKJSV010000053.1:0-4106 GCA_046595755.1 Candidatus Doudnaibacteriota bacterium
AATATTACATCACCACCGCAATTGATTATATAAATGGCAAACCACACATCGGGCATTCTTGGGAAAAAGTAGCCAGTGATGTCTTGGCTCGCTGGCACCGCTTAAAAGGTGACCAGGTATTTTTTTTAACAGGTACTGACGAGCATGGGGCAAAAATTGCTGCCTCAGCAGAAAAATCTGGCCTAGAACCTAAGGAATACGCAGATAAAGCGGTTGAAGATTTTAAATTGGCTTGGGTAAATCTTTTTATTTCGCATGATCGTTTTATCCGTACTACAGACCCCAATCATGTTAAGGTGGTCGTCGACCTAATGAATAGAATGAAAGAGAACGATGCTTTGTATGAGGCAGAGTACGAGGGGTTTTATTGTGTTGGACATGAGGCGTTTATCACAGAAAAAGATTTGGTAGACGGTTTATGCCCGGAACATAAAACTAAACCGGATGTAATTAAAGAGAAAAATTGGTTTTTAAATATTCAGAAGTTCAAAGAAGATATAAAAGATCGTATCCTTAACGATGATTTGTTGGTGGCTCCTATCGAAAGAAAGAATGAAGTGCTCAGTCAACTGGAAGACTTTAAGGATGTCGCTATTACACGCCCGAATGTGAAATGGGGTATTCCGGTGCCTTGGGATGAATCCCAAACTGTTTATGTTTGGCCGGATGCCTTGGCGAATTATTTGTCTGGGGTAGGGTATTTGCACGATCAGGAAGTTTTTAATACTTTTTGGCCGGCTGATGTTCATGTGGTTGGGAAGGATATCGCTAAGTTCCATTGTATTATTTGGCCAGCTATTTTATTGGCAGCAAAGCTGCCACTTCCCAAAAGTGTTTACGTCCATGGCTACTTCACTTTGAATGATCAAAAAATTTCCAAAAGTTTAGGAAATGTAATAGATCCAAATGAATGGGTTTCTAAATATGGCCCAGATTCTGTTAGATATTTCTTAATGCGAGAAATTCCTTTTTCAAGTGATGGCGACGTTTCAGAAGAAAAGTTGAAGGCTCGTTATGATGGAGATTTGGCAAATGGCCTCGGAAATCTTATATCCAGAGTCACCAATATGATTGAGAAGTATTGCCATGGTGAGGTTCCGCACACCGTTCCTCCTAGAATGGAGCTAGCGGAAGTGGGTTTGTTAATAGAACAATTCCGTTTTCACGAGGCCCTGCAAAAAATTTGGGAAGCGGTAGCTTGGGCAAACCAATATATAGATGAAACAAAACCATGGGATGTCGCCAAAACTGATCAAGAGAAAGTAGAGAGTATTTTATCAGAACTGGCGGCTCAGATTCACATTATTGCCTATTTCTTATCGCCTTTTGTACCTACAACAGCAGAAACAATTAGAGTAATTTTTGAAAGCGATACAATCGTAAAAAGCGCACCTCTATTTCCTAGGATAGAAATATAAAATTTACAGACTATGCTTTATGATACTCACGCCCATTTAAATATGAGCGGATTCGACGCTGATCGAGAGCATGTTGCGGCCGAAGCTAAAGCCCAGCATGTGATTTTTAATAATGTTGGAACCCAAAAAGAAACTTCGCGGCTGGCGGTTGAACTAGCCGATGGAGTAAATAGTTTTGCGATTGTCGGTTTGCATCCGATGCACACTGTTTTTGATGACATAGATGACCATGCTCCGAAAGAAGTAAAATTTGATCATGATTTCTACCGGGAGTTAGCAAAAGATCGAAGAGTGGTTGGGATAGGAGAATGTGGTTTGGATTATTTTCGCCTGCCCGAGGGGTTGGCTTTGGAGAATGTTAAGGAAATTCAAAAAGCAGCTTTTGAAGCACAAATTCAACTTGCTATCGATCTTAACAAAGTTTTGGTTATTCATACCCGCGCTACTAAAGACACGGTTGATGCTTATGAAGACACACTCGAGCTACTTCAAAAATATCAGCCAAAGAAAGTGCTGGTACATAGCTTTACTGGGAATTGGCATTTAGCTCAACGTTTTTTGGAACTTGGCGCTTCGATCGGTCTGAATGGTATAATTATCTTTGATAAGACCATGGTTCTAAAAGAAGTGGTTGAAAAAACCCCACTCGATAGAATTGTCTTGGAAACTGATGCACCCTTTCTAGCTCCTCCTCCACATCGTGGTAAGAGAAATCTTCCACAGTATGTCGAGTATGTTGCCAGATATATCGCAAATATTCGCAAGTTAAGTTATGACGAAGTAGCTAAGGTAACCACAGAAAATGCTCGCACTCTTTTTAACATTCCAGTTTAAGAAAATATATGAAATACGATCCGAAACAAATTGAAAAAAAAGCTCAAAAAACTTGGCAAGCGAAACGTTTTTATCATTCCAAAAACTTTTCCAAAAAACCAAAAAAGTATGTCTTGATAGAATTCCCTTATCCTTCTGGGGCGGGTTTGCACATGGGGCACCTGCGTTCTTACGTTGCTGCTGATGTTGTAAGTAGATATAGTCGCACAAAAGGTTTTGAAGTAATGTTTCCAATAGGGTGGGACGCATTTGGATTACCGGCAGAAAACTACGCAATTAAAATGGGCGTTCAACCGGAACTTTCAACAGCTAAGAATATCAAAAATTTTAAAGCACAAATAAAATCTTTAGGAATTAGTTTCGATTGGGCTCGAGAGGTAAATACTACTGATCCAAATTACTATAAATGGACGCAGTGGTTGTTCTTGCAGTTTTTTAATGCTGATCTAGCCTATGAAGCGGAATCAATGATAAATTGGTGTCCTAAGGATAAAACAGGTTTAGCAAATGAAGAAGTGGTTGATGGCAAGTGTGATCGTTGTGGTACGGCGGTGGAAAAGAAAATGCTTAGGCAGTGGTATTTAAAAATTACAGAATATGCCCAGAAGTTAATTGATGGCCTTAAAGATCTAGATTGGCCAGAGGCTGTAAAAACTCAGCAAGAAAATTGGATAGGGCGTAGTGAAGGTGCTGAGATAGAATTTAAAATCGCTAGTGCAGACGGGACTGGCAAAGCAACTGTTTTCACTACTCGTCCGGACACTATTTTTGGCGCAACGTATTTAGTGCTAGCGCCAGAACATCCTTTGCTAAAAAAACTCCAACCGACAATTGAGAATTGGAAAGAGGTAGAAAAATATATTCAAAATGCCACTGGTAAAACAGATATACAGCGCTCGGCACTAGAAAAAGAAAAAAGCGGAGTCGAGCTAAAAGGTGTTAATGCTATTAATCCAGCAACCGGAGAAAATATTTCCGTCTGGATAGCTGATTACGTTTTGGTATCATACGGGACTGGCGCAATTATGGCGGTACCCGCCCATGATCAAAGGGATAGGCAGTTTGCAGAAAAATATAAGTTACCAATTAAGCAAGTCATCGAGAACGATTTTCTTATCAACTCAGGAGAGTTTGACGGTCTTTCTGATAAGCAGGCAAAAAGAAAGTTGGCTCTTAAGTATGGTAAAGTCAAAGTACAGTATAAGCTTAGAGACTGGGTTTTCTCTCGCCAGAGATATTGGGGTGAGCCGATTCCAATTATTCATTGTCCGAAGTGTGGAATAGTTGGAGTTCCCGAGAAAGACCTGCCGGTTAAGCTTCCGAAAGTAAAAAAATACGAACCGACAGGCACTGGAGAGTCGCCTTTGGCAGCGGTGACAAAATGGGTTAACGTGAAATGTCCGGAGTGTAAAGGCGCTGCTAAGAGGGAAACCAATACTATGCCACAATGGGCTGGCAGTTCTTGGTACTTTTTGCGCTATGCTGATCCAAAGAACCGCAAAAAATTTGCTGATATGAAAAATTTGAAATATTGGACACCAATTGATATATATTTCGGTGGAATGGAGCACACAACCTTGCACTTGTTGTATTCACGATTTTGGAACTTGTTTCTTTATGATCAAGGACTTGTTCCTACTCCGGAACCTTATACTGTTCGGCAGCCTCATGGGATTATTTTGGGACCCGATGGTGAGAAAATGAGCAAAAGCCGTGGGAATATAGTGAACCCCGACGAACTTATAAATAAGTATGGTGCAGACACCACTCGTTTGTTTATAATGTTCCTTGGACCACACGAACAAATGGTGGCTTGGAATGACCAAGGTGTGGTTGGAGTGAATCGTTTCTTAA
>JBKJSV010000013.1:0-5446 GCA_046595755.1 Candidatus Doudnaibacteriota bacterium
CGACAAACGTGAAATGACTGCTCAGGTTTTTGAGAAGTACTCGAATATTATTCGGCCCTCGAATTATGTCGGAGAATTTCCAGGAAAGGGTTGGGTAAGAATTGAAAAAGACGGTCAAAACTATTTAATCATAAACCTTAACGCTAAAGTTTTTTTTACCGAACATTACTTTGGTGGTATCAGAAGTCCTTTTGAAGAGTTCGATCGTTTAATTTTGGAACATAAAAGAGAAGGTGATGTTGTATTTGTTGATTTTCATTCGGAAGTCAGCAGCGAAAAAAAAGCCTTTGGATTTTATGTTGATGGTCGAGCTAGCTTGGTTTGTGGAACCCACACTCACACACCGACGGCGGACTTAAGAATTCTGCCAAAGGGTACTGGCCATGTTTCTGACGTCGGAATGATTGGCTCAGTTAATTCGGTCTTGGGAGTGCCGATAGAAAGTTCTTTGGAGATATTCCTAGGAGGTAAGTTCGTCTATGAAGTCGAGGAATCTAATCCGATCATGGTCAATGCGGTATATGCCGAGATAGGCGAAAATGGGTTGGCAACAAAAGTAGAAAAGTTTTATACTGAAGTAGAGGTTTAGGAGAATTTTTAAAGTGAAAAAATAAAAATGTTCAATTTCAAGACAAAATCTCGATTTTTGGATCCAAGTCAAATTTTAGCCGAGGCTGGGATTCAGTATGGAGCGGTTGTAGCAGACTTCGGTTGTGGTAATGGTTTCTATCCGGTAGCCGCTGCTAAGCTGGTTGGCGAAAATGGTACGGTCTATGCTGTCGACGTGAAAACAGAGGCCCTAGAAGCAACTGTCTCAGCGGCCAAGCACGATAATCTAACAAATATTTATACCATTCGTCATGATATGGAACTGCCAGGGGTAGATATAAAGGAGAGTTCTTGCGATGCGGTAATCTTGGCGGGGATTTTACATTTATCAAAACTACAGAAAAACGTGTTAAAGGAAACTTATCGGGTTTTAAAAACAGGTGGACGAATAATAGTTATCGAATGGAAAAAAGAGAAACTTCCTTTTGGGCCGCATATCGATCGTCGTATCTCTCAAACAGAAATGAATCAAATGCTAACGACTGTTGGATTTAGGCACCAAGGTGAGTTGCCGGCGGACGCCTTTCACTATGCGCTAATTTTCGTAAAATAATTTTAAACACATGAATATCGGTCATATCTTTACAGCAGAATATCTATTTGGTTACGCCTACGCAGGGTTGGGCTTTAGCGGCAAGGTTTATTTTGCCCTAGCGTTGATGGCTTTGGCGTTAGGTTTAATTTGTTGGGGCGCATTTAAGAAAAGTAAGAATCCCGTGCAGAAAGATTTTTATCGCCGTTCAAGGAACTTTGGTTTGACTATTGGGTTGCTGGGTTTGGTTTGGTCACTGTTGAGGTATGAAAGAATAGTTACCCTTTCTAATAATATTGTTATTATCGTAATATATGTGATCGGACTTTTCTGGTTAGCGAAACTAGTTCGTTATTGGTTAGGCGATTACAAGTTGAAGTACGATCAGTACGAGAAGGAACAGTCTAAGAATAAGTACCTTTAGTAACCTGTACAACTCCCCGAACCTTGACAAATAGCACTTTTAGTGCTATTTTTTTATATTACAAAACCACAGGAGGTAGTAATGAAACGAATGCGATAGGCTATTATTTTGTCAGCCACAACCGCACTCGCGAACATCAATTCAACTGAGAGTGCGGACAACCGCACAACTCAGGAGAAGACATGTCTCGCACAGAAACGAAGCCATCATCCCAGAAGGTCATCGGTCTCTCGTTGGAGTATTGCATCGTCGACATCGTCAACGGCGTCCACAACTACGACGACGTGATCAAGGTCATCACCCGTACGGCAGCGCCGACCGATCAAGTATGGGCCAAGATGATCAAGGATGATTATCGACCTCTGCGCTGGGCTTACACCTTTGGAGCGAAAAGCCCGAAGGTGAAGCAGGCGGTTAGGTTGGCGAACCGTCTTCGCGTCGAAGGGAAGTTGGAACAACCTCGCCTGACACATGGTGTAGTTCCGAGGAGTGGCCCTTATAGCCGCTGGGTCACTGACGAAAGCCAGATCCAGTGGGTGGATGCGAAAACTTTTTCCCCTGTCGACAAGAAGCCGTCGCCATTCGTTTGAACACGAGCATTTACTGCTCACGCCCGGAGCTCTTGAGTTCCGGGCGGTTTGTTTTTTATTTTCTTAATCCTTTTGTAGTATTGATAAAGAATGTCTATTAACAAAGCAGTCGGTGCTCTCGGAGAGGAGCACACTAAAAGGATTTATATAAAAGAAGGATTTGAAATTCTATGCCAAAATTTTTTTAATCATGGCGGTAAGCAATATGGCGAAATAGATTTGGTGGTAGTTAAAAACAAGGAAATTCGTTTCGTGGAAGTAAAAACTAGAACCGGACATTGGCACGGAGAGGCGATTGAAGCGGTGAATTATTTTAAGCAGCAGCGCCTTCTAAAAATAATTCAATTGTTCCTGGTTAGAAACCCTAACTATCAGGACTTCCAGCCTCATATAGATGTAGTCGGGGTAGAGTTGAGTTCAGTTGACAATTCGATCGAAAGGATTAGAATATACTCAGATGTTATAGTAGATTATTACTGAAGTTTAAACTTCAGTTTTTTAATAGCCAATGGAAAATTAAATAAAGGAAAATATGAACGAAGCATTTGAACAAGCGCTAGAGCAGATAGAAGAAGAGAAAGGAATTTCACGAGATGAGATCATAACCATGATCGAAGCTTCTTTGGCCGCGGCATTCAGGAAAGATTACGGAGAAAAAGATCAGAATATTGTGGTCGAATTTAGCGCTGAAAACTTGGCGACTAAAGTTTTTGATGTGAAGACGGTTGTGCCAGAAGTAACAGATCCACAAAAAGAAATCGCAATAGAAGACGCAAAGGAGATTTCTCCAAAGTATAAAGTCGGTGATGATATTAAAACTGAAATAACCCCAAAAGACGGCGCAACTTTTGGACGTATCGCAGCTCAGACGGCTAAGCAAGTTATTATTCAGAAACTACGTGAAGCTGAGAGAAACGTAATGTTCTCCGATTACAAAGCGAAAGAAAGAACTTTGGTTAACGGAACAGTCCAGCGCGTCGAAGGCGACACTATTTTGGTAGATTTAGGCAAGGCGACCGGTGTTTTATTCCCTTCAGAACAAATCCGAGGGGAAAAATACGAAGCAAATCAACGCTTAAAGGTTTTGATTTTACATGTCGAACCTGCAACTAAAGGTCCTAAAATTACTTTGTCTCGCAGCCATCCAGATATGATCCGAAAACTTTTTGAATTGGAAGTGCCAGAAATTTATTCTGGAACTGTAGAAATAAAATCAATCGCGCGAGAAGCTGGGAGCCGCACTAAAATTGCTGTTTACTCCTCTCAAGACGGGATTGATCCGATTGGCGCTTGTGTGGGTCAAAGAGGAACTCGCGTACAAACCGTAATGGCTGAAATCGGTGGCGAAAAAATTGATATCATCGAATGGGACGAGAACCCAGTTAAGTTCATTGCTAACTCTTTGTCTCCGGCAAAAATACTTAATGTTCAATTAGACATGGAAGAAAAGTCCGCCAAAGTTGGGGTACTAGAGGATCAGCTATCTCTTGCAATTGGTAAGGCGGGACAGAATGTTCGATTAGCAGCTCGATTAACTGGCTGGAAGATCGATATCAATGGCGAGAAGATTACACCGGACGGAGAAGTTGAAACAGGTGAATCTGAGATTGTAGCAGAATCTGAAAAGGTTGAGCCTGCTGCAGAGTCTACTGAAAAATCTCCCGAGAAATCTGTAGAATAATTAATAAATACCAAACACTATGCCACTTATACCGATGGTAATTGAAAAGTCCTCTATGGGTGAGCGAGCTTACGACATATATTCAAGATTGCTAAAAGATCGTATAATATTCTTAGGTGAGCCAATCGATGACAATGTTGCCAATACCATTATTGCGCAGTTGTTATTCCTTGAGGCGGAAAACTCCAAAGAAGATATAAAAATATATATAAATTCTCCGGGAGGATCAGTAACAGCAGCTTTGGCTCTTTATGACACAGTCCAACATGTAAAGTGCGATGTTGCTACAATATGTATTGGGCAAGCAGCTTCTGCAGCCGCAGTACTATTGGCATCCGGGGCTAAGGGTAAAAGATATTCTTTACCAAACTCTCGAGTTCTAATCCACCAGGTAATGGGTGGCGCTGAAGGTCAACAGAAAGACGTTGAGATTCAAGCGCGGGAAATGTTAAGGATAAAGAACCAAGTTAATGAAATTTTAAGCAAACATACTGGGCAGACCGTTAAGAAAATCGAACAAGACTCCGATCGAGACTATTTTATGACCGCAGAAGAAGCTAAAAAGTACGGACTAGTCGACAAAATTATTTCGAAACAAGTTTTAACCAAATAATTTTTTAAGAACAAATAACGTGCCAACAAAAAAACATAAATCGACGGAGAGTGAAGAAAATCTTTCGACCGAAGAATCTGTCGAAAGTGTTAAGCCACCGGTGAAGGCAAAAAGAAAAGTGATTCGAAAAACTAAAAGTGCTACTGGTCCCGATTTAACATCCTTGCCAAACAACGCTGCTCCTATGCAAATGGACGCAGTGGCAGCAACGCCGTTGTCCGCGGATGCTTTGCATAATAAACAACCCACCACCGCTGAAACAGCTGATCAGCACGAGGTTATGCGTGATATCAAGCCTAGAGAGCATCATCGTTCAAGTCATCACAAGAGTGATGCAGATTTCTTAGTCCCAGAGAAATTTAATTTTGACTTCAACAAAAATCAAAACCGATCGATTATCAGAAAATCAGGACTTTCAAATAAGTTGATCTACGCGTTTGCGGCTTTGCTCCTACTTTTGATAGGTGGACTTTACTATATGAATTCTTACTCCGCAAAAATGTTAGGGGAGTCAGATAACATTGTCGTCGATACAACAGCGGTCCCTGACCCTTCTACTGATAAGCCTGCAATCCAGGCTGGTTACACCATGTCTTACGCTAATGTTCCGGCTGAGCTTAAACCCCTGCTAACTAATGCGCTAAGAGAAAAATTTGGAGCATCATGGGGCTTTACCGATTTTACTAGCACTGCTCCTCAGCCAAAAGTGGATACTCTTTATGTAAAAGAATCAGGTTTAGCCGAGCATACAAACTTGCTTGCTGCCTTAGCTGAGCTAGGTATAAAGCCTGAGATTCAACAAATGCCCGACTTGGCCGCGAGTTCTGTTTTGTACTTGGTGCCAATTCTAGATAAGCCAGATCTTTCTGGTTTAACCTCAACAGTTGCCAATGCTAGCGGAGTAACTGGTTTAGCAAAAAAATATTGCACGACTTTGGAAAGCTTTAAAGTTACCACCTGTCAGGCAATCAACGCGACCTCAAATCAGAATGGTTTG
>JBKJSV010000027.1:0-3260 GCA_046595755.1 Candidatus Doudnaibacteriota bacterium
CGCTGTTAGCAAGGTAGTACGAGGGACTACAGGTCTTGGCTTGAAAGAAGCTAAGGACATTGTAGACGGTGCTCCAAAAGCGATTAAAGAAGGTATCGCAAAAGCAGAGGCTGAAGAAATGAAGAAAAAGCTTGAAGAAGCGGGTGGAAAAGTAGCTTTGAAATAATAAGTTTCCATTAAAAAAGACCCTTAAAAAGGGTCTTTTTTAATTTGCCTTATTTTAAGCTAAAAAGGGGGATTGTTTCTGGATAACTCTGTGGAAATAGTATTGGTAAGTGGGTTTGACGGTATAATCACGACAGGCTATTATTGACTCACTGATCCAGTAGCCCGAACCGTCGCAAGATGGTGAGCGGTCACAGGAGAAAGGAAAAGCTCTCAGGAGGAGTTATAACGACGGCATCACGATGTTGACTTTCGCGAGCATGCAAAGACCTAGGGTAAAACCAAAGTCCAAAACTAGCTAGCGGATATCACTCTGGTGTTGAAGGTAGAACGGCAAATTGATCATGAGAATACCACCCGCGAAAGCTGAGGGGTAATCTCAAGCCAAGACCCGGTTTAGATTTTGTGCAAGCACTGGAATGCCCACATAATCTACACCTATCCCACCTCCGGAAAGGTGGTGTAACACTAGCCTGCTAGTGGTTACAATCGACTTCGGTCGACAAGGTCTGGCCATATGGTCTACAGTAATTCTAAGGAGCTTGCTCCAAAGAACACTACTGTTTCCAGTAATTTGCTTGTGGAACCTGCAACCAATTGAACGTACCCAGGATCTTGTGGAGACAAGCCTGAGTAACCTTGCGAGCCTAGCCTCAACAGCGAAGCCCACAAAGTGCTTGATTCACGTCGAGCCCACCCCATTGGACAGGAACTCATTCTGCCCTCCTTACGAGCACAGCGCGGACAATCTCTTCGGAGGATGTACGCGCTGTTTCTTTTTAATTAGTTTTTTTATACCGATTTAATTCGGTATTTTATTTTGTTTAATCACCCTTAGTTATTATTTGTGTAATTAAACAAAATAAAATGACTGATGAAGAACTGGTTCGGTTAAGTCTATTTGATAGGAGGCACTATGATCTGTTAGTGGAGAGGCACCGTCAGCCTTTGTTGAATTTTGTTTACTTCAAATTGTTATCAAACTGGGATAGCGCAGAGGACGTTGTCCAAGAAACCTTTTTAAGTGCTTTTATCAAACTAGAGACCTTTGACTCCACAAGAAAGTTCAAGACTTGGATTTATCGTATTGCTATTAATGCGGCAACCAATTTTTATCGCAAAGGTCTATTCGAGGAACTTGATGATTACGCTTTCCTAAGTTACTCGGACCCAACTGAGTCGATTGAGAGAAGTATACAAGTGGAGCATTTGAAAAAAGTTATAAAGACTCTTCCGGAGGATAAAGCTAAAATTTTGGATTTATATTATGGAAAGGAAAAAGATTTCAAAGAAATCTCGCGCGAAATAAAAAAACCGATTCATGAAGTAAAAAATCGGTTGCATTACGCGGAAAGGATGTTATTAAAGAACTATTACATCGATAGTTGAAAGGCTAAAATTTTGGAGCCATTAAGTAAGTGAATAGTTTTTTTAGCTTCATTGATCACAGCGTCTTCTAGGTTATCGAATTGTGGGGAAGTGTACTGAGCTTTTAGAGCCCCGTTTTTTTCGAAAGACATAACCTTTTTCGTTCCTGGATCGATTACATAAATATATTTCCAAGAGTTGTTAGCGTAGATTTTTGAATTCGGAGAGAAACTGACCGCCGGCATGGTGAAGGGTTTTTCTACTCCGGAAGTATATTTTTTAATGCCATCCAGATTTAGAACGTATATCGAACCATCGATAGCAAGGTCCAACGCTTTGTTTAAGTCGGTATCTTGTTTCAAGTAATTAGTTTCCGCCGAAGAACTCTTAATCGTGTTCACAGCTATGCTGTTGTTATCTGGGCGAAGCGAATAGCTTTTTAGAGGAGATCCGTAAAATACAACGGATTTAGCGTTAGCGATTTGAGTGGATTGTTTGGAGCCTGTCTGTGCTGACGGTTCTAGCTTATAAACCAGGCCTTCTTTATCTGTGTAGTAAATGCTTTCGTCGCTGCTGTTTATGAAATTAATCCTTGTGTTTAAACTAAAATCGTTTTCAGTCGTCTTCGTCTCTAAATTTAAAGTGCTAATCTTACCGCTATCCTTGCTTATTATGTAGATCTTACCTCCCGCAGTTCGCAGGCTATTTGCCGAGCTTTCAACTTCAACAATCTCATCGGCTTTTACCGTCCTGACGCCACCGATACTGCCGAGTAAGCTTTGAACTTCCTCAGTAAGATTATTTTTTGTTTGAATGTTAGCATTTTTGTTACGTGCCTCTAGAGCTTCTTCCGCAGTTATTTTGTCTAATTCTTCTTGAGCCTGGGTTAAGAGTTCGATCGATTTATTCTTGTCATTATAAATGTAAGCACTATTAGCTTCGTTAATCTTAGTTTGCACTGTCGCAAATATCTGGTCTATTTTAATTTGAGCTTTTTTTGAAGCGCTAATGTGTAGCGCCACAAAAATATTGACTATCATAATCAAGACAAGAAGAACAGCTGAAGCAAGAAAAAACTTTTTTGCTCGAGGAAGGCCTTTTATTTTTTCTAGATCGGCCAGTTTTTTCGCGTGTTCCTTCAGCAGCATCGGACTAACGTCCCTAAAATTGATGCTAGGTGCTCGGAAGTTTTGAAGAAATTTTGTAATTTTTGATAGCGTCGCTTTTGCTGTTAGTACCCCGTTGGCAGCGCGACCACTGAGTTGGTTAAAAGTTTTATTCTCAACTGGCAAGGAAAACTTTAAGATATTTTCTGGCGCAAACTCTTTTGGGCTATCCAACTCTAAAATAAAAGTCCCGAAAGGTATGCTTTCGTCTGAGAGATTTTTTATTATATCTGCAATATTTTGACACGCGGTAGCTAGTGGAGCGTGGGACAATATATCTTTTAGCCTCTCAACGGAGATGTAGTTAAAGAGCTGGGTTGTGGTGAAAATTAAAAAATCCTTTTTTAAAATTTTTCCTACCGCGAAATTCTCGAAAGTCTTTAAAGGGTTATTTTTCGTTGGGGAGTCCGCAACATCTGCCAGTTGTTTGTCTCTAAATAGGTAGGCGTGGATCTTACCTGTTGTTGAAACGAAAAGATTGTCTTTTTGTCTTACTGCAAGGCAGCCGTTCATTTTACCGACCCAAGCGGTTTGTTCTTCCGCGGCTATCTTAGCCAGCTC
>JBKJSV010000093.1:0-2825 GCA_046595755.1 Candidatus Doudnaibacteriota bacterium
CCGAAAAATATTCACAGCCAACCGTTTGTTGTCGGATAAGAGTAAATTATGGTGTATATTTCTTCTATTAACAGACATACCTCTCTATGAAAAACAAAAAAAATAGTGATGCTCTCGATGCGGAGATCAAAAAGACCGGCGCTAAATCGGTTGCTGATGAAACCACGATTTCCGGGTTGCCTCCGGATGAGAAAAAAGTGGATGACGTTCTTGGTGGAGATGAACTCTCAAAGGAAGAAAGTAATGGCGGTGACCAATTGTCAAGTACCGGCGTCATGTTTGGAGCTGGTATTATCTACGTTGGCAGGTAGTACCTGATACTGGAAGGTCTGCAGTGAAGTGAAAAGATAAGACCACAAAAGCAAAAAGGTCAAGGAAATATTTCCATGACTTTTCAATTCAAGAAGTGCGGTAGCAGTAAAGTGAAAAGGTCAGTCGAAAAAGCAAAAAGGTCACGAGAGAATTCTCATGACCTTTTCTACTTTACTGTACCCAGAAGGTTCCGGATGTCGAACTTTTTAACAGTTTTACCGCGAATTGGGGAAATGTTGTTAATCCTTTACAACGCGACATTGGGGGGATAATTCAACCGCTTTAAAATGACTCATTAATGATTCATTCTTTTTCTTGATAAGCCCAAGTAACGTTCCATAGTCATTGTAATATTCCCCTGTTGGATTGGTCAATGCTTGATTATAAGGAGTGTCTTATTAAAATCTGATCTATAAAAAATTCGATAGAAAGTCATGCCGCTGGTTTTGTGAAACAATAAAAAATAGTTGGATTATTAATTGCTACCGGCTTTTGTTGGTGCACTTTCATCGCTAAAGATGGAGAAGCCAATTCCTAATGCAAACCAAGGCTTAGCTTGGTATGTCCACCCATGTACATCACTCCTTGAAATTCGATCCCATCCTGTGAAAAGTCCAATTTGAAGTCTTTCAAATTGGACAACAAGGCCGACAGGAAACGATATCGCAGCTTTCTCACTAGCGTCTAGGACACCCCCATTCGTATTTAGGCTATCAAGCGTAACGGAAGAAATGCCTATCCCGATAACAAATGATCCTGATAACCTTCCTGTTCGGGTACTAAATCGAATACCCCCCAGATTTGATAAAGCAACATCCTTGGAAAAATCTCCACCAAATTGCGGACGATATTTGAATGGCAATACTGCTGCGCCGTATGTTGCAGAACACTTGTTTACAATCTTTATCGCATAAAAAACAAGATCCGTTTTGGGAATGATGAAATAACGCAGGTTATTAGGCGCCGCTACAGCTGTAAAATTGTACAACGCGGCTTTCGTCGCATCGCCAAAAAGCCAGAACTGAATAATGTAATCGGTATTGGTAAAGGATACGATTGTGAATTTTGAGTTTCCAGGAACAAGCGTGACTGTTCCGACCGCAACGCCAAGGTTGGAAGATTCCTGTAACAGAGCAGCGGCTTTCAACATGTAGAAACGATCAGTCGGTTGCGCATACGACGCAATTGAAATTACTAAGCAAAATAAAATAAGTGTGATGCGAGGTAAACTATTCTTTTCTTTCATCGGAGGGAGTTGATTAATACAGTTCATAATTGCTAGATTTATATAACGGATTGGAATTCTCTATGTTGAATTTGTTAAACTTGCGAGTTGATCTTCATTTCTTCTCGCTAATTCCCAAACTACCAGAATAAAATGGGGCCTTAGCGTTCTTGGAATAATCACGACAGAATCCAATTTTTGTATCTTTGTTCTTTGAGTCTAAAGAATCAGCTCCAAAACCACCACCAAGACCATCATTACAATCTACCTCGCATACAATTGCGGATAAATGATTATTGTTTCCAAATTCAATCTTTTTATAATTGATCGTTATTCCTTTGGCTTTCAAATTACTTTTAATGTACACTAAACTGTCAAAAGTGAGGTGGCTTGAAAATGCGACTTCAATTCTACTCATAGACATATCTTCATTTAATTGAATGGTAATACTATTAAAGTCTTTTTTTTCTGGTTGCGCATTTATTTCCGGAGTGATGGCAAATAAAGCGAGCCCTACCAAAAATAATGACGTAGTTATAATTGAAACCTTTTTCATCGGTTTTGTTTTTAAGTTAAATAAATCCTTTATCCACCATACAGTAGTGCGCTTCTCCAAATGTGAATTTTGATTTACCGTATCGATAGAATGATCGATGTGTGATGTCTCAAAGTAATCAAACCCCAGGGCATCAGAAATAATTTTAATTGTAAAAGCTCTCGGATTAACTATTCCGGATTCAATTCGCTGAATTGTGCGTACTGTAATTTTGCACTTTTCAGCAACCTGCTCTTGGGTTAGTCCTTTTGCTTTTCTGACTTCTATTAATTTTTTTCCGAAACCTAGATTTTCCATTCGAATTAAAATTTGAGCAAGATTACATTCGACTTAAAAAGAATCCTAGAATTTTCATTGTATTATACCCGACATCGTACCGACATTTTCACGACACATCACCATAAAAAACACATATACAACGCATTATCAAACTGCTTTTTTGCATCTGAATTCTTTTGGATTGATAATATAAATTGAAAAATGCAGAGGATTACATTCAAATATATTATTTCTATAACGCGTAGTCGTTTGTAAACGCTTGTTGTCGAATATGTGTTGGAAAAGAAAAATTGTAGTTGAGCCCATCAGAACAAGCAACTCATTTTTTTTCTCGTACAGTAAAGTGAAAAGGTCAGCCACAAAAGCAAAACGGCCATGAGAGATTCTCAATGGCCGTTTCTACTTTACTGTACCCCGAAGGTTCCGGATGTCGAACTTTTTAACAGTTTTGCC
>JBKJSV010000044.1:0-8750 GCA_046595755.1 Candidatus Doudnaibacteriota bacterium
CGGAGGAGCTTTATCCTAAGCTTGATGAGGTCCTTAAGGGTGTGATTAAATAAATTTATGCAATTTGGAAAGATAAAAAAAACCGTAAAAAACCAAGGGAAGTTTATTGTTATCGATGGAACGGATGGCTCCGGCAAAACTACCCAATTTCAACTTCTTGTCGAGGAGATAAAAAGAAACGGTTTTGATTTAGAGATCGCCGACTTCCCCCAGTATGGGCAAAAATCTGCAGGGATGGCGGAAGAATATTTAAACGGAAAGTACGGTAAAGTAGATGCTTATGTTGGCTCAATCTTTTATGCGGTTGATAGATTCGACGCTAGTTTTAAAATTAGAAAATGGTTAGATGAGGGAAAGATTGTTTTATCTAACCGTTATGTCACAGCTAACGCAGGTCACCAAGGCGGAAAAATTGACGATAATGCCGAAAGGATTAAGTATTTTAAATGGCTAGATAATCTTGAGTACAATATTTTTAAAATACCAAAACCGGATTTAAATTTAATATTGCATGTGCCAGCGGCGGTGGCCCAAAAATTAGTCGATAAAAAACCAAAAGAAATGCGCGCTTATGCTGGAGGTAAGAAGCGAGATATCCATGAAGCCGATTTGGATCATTTAAAAAGAGCGGAAAAGGCTTTCATTCAGATTTCGGAACTTTTTCCAAACACAAAACTGGTTGAGTGCTTTGAAGCAGGAAAGCTGTTGAGTATTGAAGAGATACAAGCAAAGATTTGGAATTACGTTCGTCGTTTGGTGCTTAGGTAAAATCTATTAATAAAACCCCGATGTTTACAGAAGAAGAAAAAAAAGTTTTAGAGAAATATGTGACTTCAACGGAGAACAATATTTTTGCTGTCCGTAACATGGCTGGCATGGTTGGGGCTGCTTACGCTCGTTACTCTAGGGCAAAGGGCGGATTTCGCGAAGTCTTGCTAAAGGAGTTTATTCAAGAGGGGAATATTGACCCTCAACACGCGGATGAGCTAATTGCCAGGGTACTAGTGGCTTATGGTGATGACTCGGTGGGAGAATTGGAAGGTGCTCATGTTTCCTTTGAAAAAATTACTATGCTAGCTGCAAAGGAAATAGAAGATCACCGTATTGGCGGTTCTCCTATTGAGCAATCGACCCGATACGTCTTGTACGATCAAAAGGATCAAGATGGTTGGTTGTACTACAGAGGGGATGATGTTATAAACCACCCTGTCTTTGGTAAGCAATATTCCGAAACGATGGATTTTATTTTTGAAACCTACGCTAGTTTAGTTGATCCTTTGAAAGAATATTTCGTTAACTTGAAACGTTTGGAAGATGCGGAGTATGACATTAATGGGGATGGGGTTAAAGAAAAGCTCGCCGATTTAACTGATGAAAAAGAACAAAAGGCCTTCAAGCAAACCTATAATTTTGATCTAAGAGCGAAAGCTTGTGACACCCTTCGGGCTTTGTTGCCGGTAGGAACCTTAACGAACGTGGGTATGTTTGGCAATGGCCGATTTTACCAGACGGTCATTTCAAATTTAATGACGCATCATTTGCCGGAGTTTAAAAAAATCGCTGAACAAACCACTGAGGCTTTGCAACCGATCATCCCACAGTATGTCAGACGCGCTAGGGCAGATGAATACTTTGCACAGAATGAAACTGAGATGCGGTTGTTAGTTCGGAAGTATTTTAATTCAGAGAGACCAGAAGTTCCGTCCGAGCTGCCGGCTTATGATTTGCTAGACGCGGGCGAAAGCTTTATTTATGGAAAGTTAAAGCAAAAAGATTTAAGTGTGCAAGATCTCGGAGAGCTGATTCAATCAAGCAAAGACTTTGAACAAATAGCTGAAATGGTTTACCCGTACACTAACGTTTCTTTGCGCACGATCCGGGATAGATTATACACTTTGTCCCCCGCAGAGCTGCAAGAGATTACCGCGACTTATGTTGGCGGCCGAAAAAATCGTAGAAACCGACCCGGAAGAGCTTTGGAAAGTGGCTACCCATACAATTTTGATACCGTAATAAATTTTGGTACTTACAAAGATTTGCAAAGGCATCGTATGAATACTCAGCAACGCCAACTTTTCACAACAAAGATTGGTTTCTACATGCCTGAGGAATTAACCAAAGCTGGGTTTGCCGCCAAAGCACAAGCCGCGGTAGATAAGGCAGATGAATTATTTTCTCTGATGGCTAGTACCGATCCGGAACTTGCCCAGTATGCAGTTATGCATGGTCATTATGTCAGATGGAATATTGCTCTAAATGACCGCGCCGCAATGCATTTGTTTGAATTAAGATCCACCCCGCAGGGGCACCCCAATTATAGACTCGCCGTTCAAGCAATGCATAAATTGGTAGAGAAGCGCAGTAAGTGGCGAGCTGATATGATGAATTTTGTCGATCATAATGACTACTATTGGTCACGCGCCGATTCGGAAGCGAAACAACGCGTAAAGGAGAAAGAACTTGATGAAAAATTCAGCAAAACAGAATAGTATTTTTGATCTATTTAAAATTATTGAGCTAACCAGAGCGCAATCGCAGTATGGTTATATTTTAGGTGGGACGAAACGCTGGCAGCTGAGTAATCTCGCCGAGCACCATTACTTGGTGACTTTTATCGCCTGGCAGTTAACGGAGCTGATAAAAGCTCAGGGTGGAAAAATTGACCAGATGAAAGTGATGGAACTTTCGATGGTTCATGATTTGGGAGAAATATTTGGCGGGGATATTGGTATGCCTTATGCGCGAAGAAATCCAAAGGCGAAAGAACTAGCGCGAAAATTTGAAGAAGAGAACGCTTTTTTCTTATCGCAGTACTTCTTGGGTTCGGAAAATAAATTTAAAGATCTGTGGAGGGAAGCGACCGACGCAAACAGCGACGAAGGTTATATAACAAAAATTGCAGATCTTGTTGAGTGCTTCGCTTTTAAGTTTTATATGAATGACTTAACTAAAGTCGACATGGTCTTGGCGAAGGAACGTTTGCCGAAAACTGTGGCAAAAATAAAAGACAAGAATTCTCGCAAAGCCATGGAAAAAGTTATTAAAAGTTTTTTTAAAGATTTCTCTAAGAAAAACGTTAGGTCTATTATAAGTGGAATCAACGAATGATATTGTCGATTGAGGATAAATAGAAAAAGCAGCGCAAAATTGCTATAATGTCTTTGTAGTTGTATGGGAGGTTTGAAAACAAAAGTGAAAACAAAAAACAGTAAACAGAAGGCATTTACCCTTATTGAGCTATTGGTTGTTATTGCAATCATTGGTCTTTTGGCGTCCGTCGTTTTAGTTGCTTTGGGGACGGCTCGTGTACGCGCTCGGGACGTCAAACGATTAGCTGATGTTAGGCAATTGATGACCGGTTTCGAGCTTTACTACAATAGTAACGGGCAATATCCTCCTAGCGGTGGAGCGACATATCCAAACGTTAATTGGAGTAATAGCTCCGATTCTAGTTGGACCACCTTACAAACAGCAATCAGCTCAGCTATAACAAGACTTCCTGCAGATCCCTTGAATCAAAACACCGGTTGGGCAGGCAGCGGTATCTATAATATTGCGTACTATGGAGCGAATGGTTATGGCTGCGAAAACAGTCAGTGGTACATGTTAGTTTTTAAACTAGAAAATGGAGGTAGCGTCCGTAGTCCCGGGTTACTGGCTTGCGACTCTAGTTTGTGGCAATATAATGGTAGTGGGCAGCTAAACACGACCTCAGCAAACGGAATAATTACGATTGGCGCCCAGAGGCAATAGTTATGCACGAATTACTTAAAAACATTCAAATTTTAATTTCAGAGATCCGTAATCTCGGGGAGCGTCTTTGATCTTGTAACAAAAGAGGCCAAAATAAAAACTTTGGAAGCAGAAATGCAAGCGGAAAGTTTTTGGTCAGATCAAAATCAAGCTCGTGATAAGTCCGAGCAGTATAACACCCTAAAAAATCAAGTAGATTTTTGGAGGTCTTTATTTAAAGACACCGAAGATCTTTTTATTTTTGCGTCGGATTCTTCAAAGAGTGCGAGTTTAAAGATTGAGGACAGAGACTACTTCGAGCAAACTTATCAAAGTCTTTATGAGAAATACAACAGCGCCAGAATAGAAGCTTTTTTTTCGAAGCAGTACGATGACCATAACGTAATCATGTCAATTCATGCTGGAGCAGGAGGTGCGGACGCTCAAGATTGGGCAGAGATGTTATTAAGAATGTATTTGCGATTTGCGGAAAAGCATAATTTTAGAACAGAAATTATTGAGCAATCCAAGGGTGGAGAGGCCGGGATAAAAAGCGTGGTCTTGGAGATACTTGGATACAACGCTTATGGATATTTAAAAAGTGAAGCTGGAGTGCACAGATTGGTGAGACTTTCAGAGTTTAACCCGGCGCACACACGAGAGACGTCCTTTGCATTGGCGGAAGTATTACCGTTGCTTCACCAAGATGAAGAATTTAAAATAGACCCTAAGGACATTAAGTTAGAAGTGTCTACAGCCTCTGGGCATGGTGGGCAAAGCGTTAACACGACATATTCTGCTGTTAGATTAACCCACATTCCGACCGGAGTAAAAGTATCAATTCAAAATGAGAGAAGCCAGTCTCAAAATCGAGAAAAGGCAATGAAGATTTTATCTGCTCGATTGATGGTCCTAGATGAAGAAAGAAAGCAAAAGGAAAAGAAAGAAATTCGTGGAGAATTTCACAGCCCGGAATGGGGAAATCAAATAAGGAGTTATGTCCTGCATCCATATAAAATGGTTAAGGATCACCGCACTGATTATCAATCAACAGACCCGCATAAAATACTTGATGGAAACCTAGACGATTTCATAGAGAAATATTTAGAGTCTACTATCTAAGTGTGGTATAATGATTTTATGATACGATTTGAAAACGTAACTAAGATATACAAAGATAAAAAGGCTCTTGAAGATGTGAATTTAGATATCAACCATGGCGAGTTCGTCTCTCTGGTTGGGCAATCTGGGGCTGGAAAATCAACCTTGTTAAAGTTAATTTTTGCTGAGGAAAAACTTGACTCCGGGCGTATTCTAATCGATGAAGTAGATATTGCTAGCTTGCAGGATAAGGAAATCCCATACTTACGAAGAAAGATCGGGATTGTTTTCCAGGATATTAAACTTTTGCCAAAGAAAACCGCTTTGGAAAATGTTGCATTCGCTATGGAGGTCGCCGGTTATCCACGAGAGAAAATAATGCGAGATGTGCCTAGAATTTTAGAGATTGTTGGCTTGAAGGACAAACTTGATAATTTTCCGGCTGAGATGTCCGGAGGAGAAAAGCAACGCGTCGCCATTGCTAGAGCGCTGGCTCATAAGCCGGTTTTATTAATCGCAGACGAGCCAACTGGTAACTTGGATGAAATTAATGCTTATGAAATTTTAGATTTGTTGCATAAAATAAATAATTTAGGGACTACAGTAATTCTTGCAACGCATGCGCGTGACCTAGTAAATAAAATTCAAAAAAGAGTCGTAACTCTAGAAGATGGTAAGGTCGCTTTTAATCAGGAGAAAGGCCATTATAAATTATAATTTATGGGATCAATAGCAATTTTCCGCGCATTTAAAAGCGGATGGATAAACTTTTGGAGAAATTTCTGGTTATCAACGGCCGCAACGCTGGTTATGGTTATCACTTTGTCGATTCTAACCTTAACCTTGATTACTTATAACGTCTCCAATGTTGCCGTAACAAATATTCAGGAGAGAGTTGATATTAGTGTTTATTTCAAAAATAAAGTCGCTGATGCTCAAATTCAGTCGGTGCGAGACAAGGTAGAAGCCTTGCCGGAAGTGCAAAGTGTCACTTACGTTTCCGCAGAGCAAGCTTTGGAGAATTTTAAAGCTAAGCACGCGGGTAATGCTTTAATAACAGAATCACTGGCACAACTTAGCGAAAACCCTTTACCAGCTACTTTACAAATCAAGGCTCGGGAATTAGAGCAGTACCCTCGAATAGCTCAAGAACTCGGTAAGCCTGATTACCAAGCTTACATTGATAAAGTAAACTTTGAAGACAATCGCGCTGTAATTGAAAAGTTGTCTCGAATTCTAAATGCAGTAAAACGTCTAGGTGTAGGTATGGCATTGGTCTTCTCTTTCATTGCTGTTCTAGTAATCTTTAACACGATTCGTCTAACAATTTATAATCGTCGCGAGGAAGTAGAGATTATGAAATTGGTAGGTGCAACGAATTGGTATATTCGCTGGCCATTCATAATTGAGAGTATACTTTACGGGGTAGCAGCAAGTATAATTGCGATTCTCCTGACTGTGCCGTTTTTGAACTATCTCTTACCAAGGCTTAATGCTTACTTAGGCACAAGCTTGAGTAACCAAAGCAATGCCTTCAGTTTGGGCTATATATTCCTTATGCAGCTGGGCATCGCCCTGCTCCTGGGTATAATTTCAAGTTTTATTGCCATCCGGCGTTATCTTCGTGTATAATAGAAAAGAGCCAAAACCTCTCCTCGCGAGAGGTTTTATTTTTGTAAAAAATTTATCGAACTTAAGGAACACAGATGCAGGTAATATTTACTAAAGACGTCCAAGGTGCCGGCAAAAAAGGAGAGGTTAAGGAGTTTAACGATGGTTACGCCAGGAACTTTCTTATATCTAAAGGTTTTGCTGTAGCGGCGACTGAGCAAATGTTGCAAAAGATTAAAAACGAATCTAAGCAGCAAGAGGCAAAAAAGCAAAAAGAAGTTGATCATAGTCTAAAGATAAAAAGTGATTTAGATAAAAGAACTTTCTCCTTACTGGTTAAAGTGGGGGATAAGGGTCAGGTGTTTGGTTCGGTAACAGAAAAAGATGTTTTACTGCGCATCAAAGAGAAGACCAACTATGAAATAGAAAAAAATCAGATAATATTACCCAAGCACTTAAAAGAACTAGGAGAATATCAGATTGAAGTTAAGCTCGGTGGTGGAATTGTTGCAAAACCCAAAATTAAACTAGTAGAAAATGAAAAAAAATAAAAAAACCATTGGCACAAAAGTTAAAGAAAAAAAGAATTTAAAATTTATTTTTATTTCAGGTGGGGTTATTTCCAGTATTGGTAAGGGCGTCACTTCGGCCTCTATCTCTGCAATACTGAAGTCCCGCGGTTTAGTAGTTTCTCCAGTAAAAGTTGATATGTACCTAAATCAAGATGCCGGAACAATTAGGCCTCAGGAGCATGGGGAAGTTTTCGTAACCGAGGATGGAGCTGAAACAGACCAAGACTTGGGAACCTACGAGCGTTTTATCGGGCAATCAATCTACAGAAGTAATTACATAACTACCGGACAGGTCTACTCTGAAGTTTTAAGAAAAGAGAGAGCCTTTGAATATGGCGGGGAAGACGTAGAAGCAATTCCACATGTCACCGATGAAATAATTCGACGTTTTTACGAGGCCGGTAAGAAAGCCGACGTTGTTATAGTTGAACTGGGCGGAACCGTCGGTGAATATCAAAATGGAATCTTTTTTGAAGCCAGTCGTATTATGGAATTTAGAGCCCCAGGTGACGTTATTCATATTCATGTGGCATATTTACCGACTCCATCATATTTGGGTGAAATGAAATCAAAGCCAGTTCAGCAATCGGTTAGAACTTTGAATTCTATGGGAATTGAAACAGATATTATTGTCGGACGCTCAGAAACACCTATGGACGATAAGCGTAAAGAAAGGATCGCTCTTTTCTGTAATGTTAGTAAGAAATGCGTTTTGTCCAACCCAGATGTGAAATCAATATATGAAATCCCGGTAATTTTGGAAGATCAAAATGCAGGGGATTTGATTCTAGAAAAACTTAACATGGTACCCAGGAAAAGAGACATGTTGCCATGGAGAAAGTTTGTTAAGCAAATTAAGAGCACGAAAAAGCAAATAAACATTGGTGTGGTTGGTAAATATTTCGGAACCGGCAAGTTTGAATTAGCGGACTCCTATATTTCTGTAATCGAAGCCTTGAAGCATGCCTCATGGGCAAATAAGGTTCAAGCTAAGCTAACTTGGATCGATGCGGTAAAAGTAGAGAAACTTGGAGCGAAGAATGTCCTTAGTGGTTTTGATGGTGTGGTAGTTCCCGGTGGCTTTGGAAGTCGTGGCACTGAAGGTATGATTAAAACAATTGAGTACGTTCGAAAAAATAACATTCCATTCTTAGGTCTGTGTTACGGTATGCAAATGGCCACAATCGAGTTTGCTCGGAATGTTGCTAAATTACGTAATGCTAATACCACTGAAGTCCAAGAGTCACTTAAGCATGCAATAATTCATATAATGCCCGATCAAGAAAAAAAGCTTTTGGTAAAGGACTATGGTGGTTCAATGCGATTGGGAGCATGGGACTGTATTTTGAAAAACGGAAGCAAGGCCGCAGCCTTGTACGGTACTAGAAAAATTTCGGAAAGACATCGTCACCGCTACGAAGTTAACAACAAATACCGAGATCAGTTAGAAAAACTTGGTTTGATTTTTTCAGGAACTTCTCCTGATGGAAAGCTCGCAGAGATAATAGAAATTCCGCAACATCCGTTTTTTATAGGCAGCCAGTTTCATCCGGAGTACAAATCCAGACCGATGAATCCGCACCCTTTGTTTAATGGATTTGTGAAGGCTGTGATAAAAAGAGAAAAAAAGAAGTGACCAAATGAAAGACACCTTCAACGTTCTAGTTGAAGGTGTCTTTTGTGTAACCCGTGAGTTGGCGTCTATTACACCCAGTAACGATAGCCGGAGTTTTG